>JASHOM010000076.1 GCA_030041115.1 Vulcanimicrobiota bacterium
TCCACGCCCACCGCAAGGAGTGCGGCCGCCTTGCGGCTTGCCGCTAATCGCCCTAGCTTACCAGGGCTCTTGTGCGGCGGGGAGTTCTTGCTATGCTTAGGCATGGGGTCGGTCTCCTTTCATTGCACTTCGAGTGCGTCACGGGTACTTCGTTCAGAAGCCCGTTTTGGGGACCGGCCTTCTCATCCCATCTAGACGGGGCGTTCCCCGAGGATGGTCGCGCGGCGCACGCGCCGGCTCGCCGGAAAGTAGTCGGCGAGCGCACAATGTTGCGTCCAACGATTATCCCAAAAGGCGACCGTCCCGGGACTCCAGCGCCAGCGCACTTGAAACTCGGGCTGCGCCATGTGTTCGAAGAGCATCCGCAACAGCGCCTCGCTCTCGCGCGGTGAGACGCCTTCGATGTGCGAGGTAAAGTCTTGATTGACGTAGAGCGCTTTCCGCCCGGTTGTAGGATTCGTGCGCGCGACCGGATGCGAAACGGGTGGGTGAGCCGCATACATCGCGTCGCGGCGGTCCTCGATGCCCAGCGCTTTGAAACGCTCGGGCGTGAAATTCTTGGCAAAAGAATGCACGGCGCGCAGTCCGGCGACGAGCTGCTTGACCGGGTCGGAGAGCGTCTCGTATGCGCGGTACATGCTCGCCCAGAGCGTATCGCCTCCCAGCGGCGGAATCTCTTCGGCATAGAGAACGGCGCCCATCGGCGGCGTCGCGAGGTAGGTCACGTCGTTGTGCCACCGGTCGCTATTGGCACGATGCGTCGCGTCGTGCGCCAGAATCATGACCTCCGGCGCCGTTTCGTGCCCGGGATAGAACGGATGCGTGTAGAGCGGTCCGAAACGCGCGGCGAAATCGCGCTGCTGCACCGGCGTCAGCGATTGATGCTCGAAGAACAATACGAGATGGTCGTCGAGCGCTCGGCGAATCGCCTCGATGTCGTCATCGCCGAGCGGCCTGCTCAGGTCCACTCCCTCGACGGTCGCGCCGATCGCCGGTGTGAGCGCTTTCGTTCGAAGCCGCGCCGGTGTCACCGCCATGCTTGCCCGATTCGGCACAAACAACCCTTGTCATCCTGAGCCTGTCGAAGGGCGAAGGGCGAAGGACGAACCGAGCCGCCCGGAAACCTCGCGGCGACTCGCGAAGGAACTTCCGTTCCTGGAGGGCGCCGTGAAACGAAACATACTGCTTGCCCTTGCACTTGCGGCCGCGGGATGCAGCAGCTCGGTAAGCTCCGTGCCCGCGCTGAAGTCCAGCGGCGAGCTGCCCACGATCCGGCATATCGTGATCATGGTGCAAGAGAATCGCAGCTTCGACAATCTCTTCGCGGGTTTTCCCGGCGCGAATGCGGCGACGGCCGGCTTTTGCAAACCGGATCTTCCCACGACGACGTGGTGCAAAGTCGCGCGCCGGATCGCCTTGCGACCGATCAAACTCGAAGACGGTCACGTGCCCGGCGGACACGATATCTGTCACAGCCACCAGTGTTTCGAGCTCGAGTGCGACCCCGATTCGTTAAACGTCTGCCGAAACGACGGGTTCGACCTGATCACCAACGGCGAGACGTATCAACCTCCGCAGTGGGCCAAACTGTACCCCTACTCGTACGTGGAGCGCTCCGAAACGAAACCGTATTGGAACCTTGCCGGTCGATATACGCTTGCCGATGATGCGTTCTCAACCGATACCGCATCCAGTTTCGTCGCGCACCAAGAGCTGATTGCCGGAACGGTACGGCTCAACGACGACGAGTCGCTGACCGACGAGCCCGACACGACGCCCTGGGGATGCGACGCGCCGCCCGGCACGCAAACGGCGCTCATCTTCCGCGACGGCCGCGTCTTCGATCCGCCGCGCGCGCGTAAAGAGGGCCCGCCCTATCTGCCGTTTCCCTGTTTCACGCAATACCGCACGATGGCCGACCTTTTCGACGCCGCCGGCACGTCGTGGAAGTTCTACGTCTGGTGGATGTCCGGCGCCCACGCCGACTTTTCCGGCGATATTTGGAACGGCTTCGACGCGATCAAACGGGTCGCGTGCCCTTCGCTGCACAAAGACGCAAGCGGCGTGCGCGTCTGCACACGCGGAAAAGACTGGTCGCACATGAGCTTTCCGACGACGAGCATTTTTACCGACCTCAAGCGCCACGCGCTTCCCGAAGTTTCGTGGGTCATACCGACGCTGTGCGATTCGGATCATCCCGGCAGCGGTGCGAACCGCGGGCCGCGATGGGTGACCGAAGTCGTCAATGCGATCGGGACGAGCGAATACTGGAAAAGCACGGCCATCATCCTGCTTTGGGACGACTGGGGCGGATGGTACGATAACGTGCCTCCGCCGCAGACGAGCTATACGAGTTTGGGATTCCGCGTTCCGATGATCGTCATTTCACCGTGGGCGAAATCGCACTACGTCTCGCACACCCAGTACGACTTCGGGAGCATTTTAAAGTTCACCGAGCAGAATTTCGGGCTGGGCTCGCTGGGCGTCAGCGACGTTACGGCCAATTCGATCTCCGACGTTTTCGACTTCATGCAGCGGCCGACTCGGTTCGAGGCCGCGCCCCTACCGCACGTTGCGTCGTGCCCCAAAATAAGCAGCGGTGAGTTCGTACAGGAGAACGGCGCACCGCCAGGATAAAACCTTACGGCACGGGAGCAGCCATGAAGATCGTACCGATGGTCCGTCACGTCGTCGCGATTTGCGTTGCCGTCGCGCCGGCGGCCGGCTGCGCGGGTCCGGGAACGCCCCCGCAGCTTCAGCAAGCGAACGATTGGCTTGATGCTGCGGTCTGCCGATCGGATCACGGCGTCAGAGTGGTACCGTGCAGCGTCTACCTCACCCCCGACGATCCGACGGCAAAGGTGGTTGCCCACGGGCCGAAGGGCGGAACGTTTACGTTTAACGATACGAAATGCGTTGCTGAAAGCGTCGCCCGGATCCGAGGAAAGGGCACGCATTACACCGCGCTTGCAGGGACGCAGCCTGGCATATGCACGGCAATTTTCGTCGACAAGGAAAGCTCCGCCAAAATCATCGGCAGGGCTCGGTTGAAGATCGGCTTTTACCGGCGCGAGCATTGTCCCCCGACGTGTCAAACGTTTGCGATCGTCGCCCGATAGTTGCACAACCGTCATTTTAGGAAAAACTCGAACATGAAGCGCGCTTCGATTCTCACCGCCGGAGTCATGGTTTGCGCCGTTACGCTTCCGGCTGCGTGTTCCGGGCCGCCAAATGCCGATTCGACCCTGACCGCGTTGCCGCAGACTGGTTTCGCCGCGCCGCGCGGCTTCACGGCCGCCGGCAACGGCACGCAGTTTCTGAGCAACCCGCAAGGGCGGCTGGTGCAACGCCTGCGCGCGATGCCGGCAAAAAAAGCAGCGCAAGAGTTCTTCGTCAGCAGCACTTCGGCGTACGTCCTCGTCTACTCGAACGAAACGTACGAAGAGATCGGCGAGATTACGAATGGGCTGACCGCCACCGATGGCGTCTGGGTCGACAAGAAAGGGAACGTCTACGTCGCCAACATCTTGAGCAACGTCGTCGAATATAAGGGTACCGGCTCGTCACCGGCATGCACCTACACGGGCGCGACCGATCCGATCGACGAAACGACCGACGCAAAAGGCAACGTCTACGTCGTGGATTTCGAAAGCGGGTACGTCGACGAGTATGCGCAGTGCAGCAATACGATCGAGAAACGATTCCGGGCCAAGGACGTCCAAGGCGCGGCCGTCGATGAGAAAGGTGATCTTTTCGTCGCCTACGCAGGCGACGCACTCGAAGAGTTCAAACGTGGATCAACCACGGGAACGCCGCTGCTCGCCACCGTCGGCGCCTCCGCCGGGCTCATCATCGATAAGAAGGGCGACCTGATCGCGGACGACCAAAAAGGCGAAATTCTCGTCATCGCGCCGCCTTACTCGAGTTCCAGCGTGACCGTCTTGGCGAGCGGGCTGAGCGATCCGTTCCGCTGCGCGCTCAACAAGAACGAGAATCTGCTCTTCAACGCCAACTCGGGCAGTTCGACGGTCACGGTCTACTCGTACCCATCGGGTACCCTCGAGCAGACCGTAACCACCGGCGCAGTTGAAGGCGTCGGAGAATCGCCCGACGCGGTTTTTTAGTAGCCTTTGATTCCGTGGGGCGAGCCCCAACCGCCGGGGCCCGAATAATACTTCTTGTATCCTCCGTTGCCGCACAAGTAGTTGCCGCAGCTTCCGTCGCTGCCGCTGGTGGGATGGTTGAAGAACTTCTTGTGCTCGCGGCGTGAGAACGACCAGAAAGTTTTTCCGGCATCGAGTTGCATCGCGTTACCGGCCAGTGCGACGACGCCAGCGGTGAACGGTCCCGAAGCGCTCGTGCCGCAAACTTCCGTCCAGCCGCCGTAGATGCTGCTGTAGACTGCGACGCCCGGCGCGCAACCCGCCTCGGCCGATACGTCGGCGACGGTGCGGTAGCTGCAGTCCGGGTCGTGCTGCCACGACGGCTTCGCAATGCCGGAACCGCCGACTTCGCTCGGACTTGCGCAACCGGCGCCGGCGTCCGTCCAGAGACTTTCGCTGTATTTCGAACCGCTCTCGGCGAGTTGCGTGCCGCCGACGGCGATCACGCTGGCAAGGGCCGACGGGGCCCCGATGTTGTCGTAAGCGGCGTCGCCCGAGCCGGCCAAATACGCGATGCCCGGCGTGTCGAAGTAATTCGAAAAGTTCGTATCTCCGCAATCGTAACTGGCGTAACAGATCCAGCTATTGCTCAGGATCGTCGCGCCGAGCGTAACGGCTTCCGCTTCGGCCGCTTCGAAATCGCTGATCCCGCCTTTGGCCTCCATGAGAAAGATGTTGCATTTCGGGCAAGCAGCGGCAACCATGTCGATGTCGAGATCGCTCTCGAGACACCAGCCGTAATCCTCGCAGCTCGGCGGGTAGTTGGATTCTTGCCCCTCCTCGTTATATTTCGTCAGAGTACCCGAGCCCAGTCCGTATTCGCTGCGATAGGTCGAGTAGTCGGTCGCCGCATTCGCAAGATCGCCTGCCTCGATCAGGCCGATGTTCGTTCCCGATCCTTTGCCCAACGAACGCGTGAGGCTGTAGGCGGCCTCCAGTTGAGCCGGCGTCCAGCCGCAGCCCGAGGACGGCGAACAGAGCGGCGCGATCCCGCCTTTGATCACCTGGAGCGCCAAGCACGTCGGCTTGCCGACGACTTGCGGGCAAACGGCGCGAGCGAGATGTTTCGTCTCCCACTGCGGAACCGCGTGGCGAACGAAAGTTTGCGCCGTCGCAGCCGATGCACTAACGGGTGGCTGCGTGTCGTTCTGCGCTTGTTGCAGGGCGCAGCCTGCGAGCACCACCGCAGCCGCGCCGATGCTCAACGTGTAACGGCTGATATGCGAAGACATGTTTTTACCTCCTCTAAAACGTCGTTATGCGCCCGACTGCCGCTCCCAAATAGCTGGTGAACCACAAAAAGCCGCCGGGGCCGCGCGCGATCCCGGCCAGCTCCGGATAGTTTCCCTGCACTGAAACTCGTAAACCAAAGGTTTCCGTCGGCCCGGTCGCGATGCCCGCCGGACTGGCGTATTCGTAGCTGGTGGGAAACGCGCTGTACGAACCCGTTACCGTGATCCGGCCGATGGCATTAGCGGCACTCTCGGCAAACCAAAGCGCGCCGTCGGGACCGGCGGTGATTCCTTGCGGATACGAACCGCCGGGATCGCGGAAGAGCGTCACCACGCCCTTCGGCGTGATTTGTCCGATGCCGCCATATTGCTGCTCGAGCGTAAACCAGAGATTGCCGTCGGGGCCGACCGTGATGCCGTCGGAGAGTTCCGCACCGGCCGGAGTCTCCATCGTGTATTTGCCGCGTGAGTTGATACGCCCGACCGCGTCGTTGCCGATGTCGGTAAACCAGATTTGGCCGTCCGGCCCGGCGACGATGCCGTCCGGAACGGCGTCGCCGAACGTATCGGGAAACATCTTGATCTGACCGGGCTTGCGATAGAGAGCGGAGGTCGGTTGCGCAGAGCCGGCGTGGCCGGGCACGACGTCGCCGCCGGACGCGCAGGCGGACGTCGCTAGCACCGCGATGACCCCGACGCTCAGGTTCACAAGGCGCAAGCGCGTCATCTTTCACGTTTCGCGCTGCCCGGCGAGGTTACTTGCTTACGGTTGTACCGAAGGGCTGCGCAGAAACGAAGGACGGCACCTTGTCATCCTGAGCTTGTCGAAGGGCGAAGGCCGACGGGGGGCTGCGCCCAAACGATAGCGGCATGACGAACGCAACGACCATGCGCAGGTGCGCGGCAGCGATCGCGCTTCTCTGCGCCGGGGTCGCGGCCACCGCGCCGCCGGGGCCGGTCAAACCCGCATCGTTGGATTTGCTGCAACGCGCGACCAACCCGAACCCGGCGCTGCGCTCCTATACCGCGACGGCGCAGCTCTCGGCATTGCTGCACGCCATCATTCCGATTCACAGGACCTTCGACGGCACCGTTTACTATCTGCGGCCGACGCGAAAAATCGAGTTGAACGACGTGCCGGGCGCGTTGAGCCGCTTCAAAGACCTCGTGTCGACGACGCCGACATACGAGCAGGCGACGCAGGAGTATACCATCTCGCCGCTCACCGACAACGGCAAGGTATCGACCTACTCGCTCGTCCCGAAGAATTCCGGCAGCCGCGTGAAGAGCGTCACGCTCACGATCGGCGATCGCACCGCGCTGGTGCACAACGCGACGTGGCATTACACGAACGGCGGCACGCTTTCGTTCAGCCAAAAATACACGAACGTCGGCGCATACCGCCTCGCTTCCAAAGCAGAGATTTCAGCCCGCTTCCCGGGCTACAGCGTCGACGGCACGCTGACGTTTACGAATTATCAGCCCAACGCCGCCGTCTCGCCCTCGGTCTTCGCCTCCCCCGGCGGCTAGCCGCCTCGGAGCGGCTTTCGAACCCAAACGCTGGTCAGCATCCAGCACTGGGTCCAGCTATCGGGATCGGACAGCAGCGCAGCGGCGGCGTCGAGCGTTGCAGCGTCGACGAAGCCCGCGCCGACCACGCGTTCGCGAATCACGTCGAAGAACATTTGAAAATAGATCGCATCGCGCGTCGTGCCGCGGATGCACGGCACTTCGGTCGCGGCTTGCGGATGACCGAATCCCAGCGCTTGCACCAGCGCGGGAAGGCGGCGGCCGATAAACCACTCGACGCCTTGGCTCTCGCCCCATTTGATGATCCCTTCCCAGGCGCGCCGCCATGCCTCGGGCTCGCACGTCTGGACGAGATGGAAGTCGGGCTCGCAAACGAAGAGCCAGCCGCCGGGTTTGACCGCAGCCGCCATCTTTTCGAGCACCGGCTGCGCGTACTCCGCGATTTGATGCAGCATCGCGCGGCACATCACCAAATCGAATGCGTTTACCGGCAGATCGGCGGTGCGCACGTCGGCCTGGCGCACGGTGAGATTCGGCGCCGCCACGAGCTCGACCAGCGTCGGATTGATGTCGATCGACATGACGCTGCCCGACTCGCCGGCTTGCTCGCAAAGCCACTGCGTGATGCTGCCGTTGCCGCCGCCCAACTCGAGACAGCTCCACCCTTCGTGCAGTCCCAGAGCGAGCAATGATGCCCGCGTTCGCGGGTCGAGAATTTTCGACATGAGATCGAGCCGCTCGTATTCCGCGGTCGTCGTGCTATCGAACATGTACGGATGCACGGCCGCTACCCGTTCGCACCGACGCGCGCGTCGCCGGTCGTGCGACCGGCAATTCGCCGTCCGCCGCCGGCGAGGACGAGCCTCGCTGCCGCGCGAGGAGACAAAAGTCGCCGCAGTGAGAAAACCATGGCGTTGCTGATTGCTGCTCTCGCCGCCGGTGTCCTTGCGCAAGTAGCGCCGCGCTTACGTACCGCCGTCGACGCTTCGCGTTTGGGCAATTAAGCCGGCATACGTGCGACTTGCCTCCGTCGGCACGCGCTTGAGCTCGGGATCGGTGTCGAGATCGACGTGGTAGAGCCCAAAGTCGCTGTTGTCGTCGAAGTGCAGTCCCCACTCTCGATTCGACGTGATGCTCCAGCAGAGGTAACCTTCGACCGGCGCGCCCCGAGCGACGGCCTTGCGCACCTGATTGACGTGCGCCGCCAAATAGTTGGCGCGCGAAAAGCCCGGAACGCGAGTGACGCAGCCGTTCTCGATCACGACGATCGGTTTGCCGGGAAAGTCGCGCTCGGCTTCGGCGATGATGAGCTCGAGCGCATCGGGCCAGACGGGCGCGTTGCCGTAATCGAAATCGGAAGCGCAACCGAGCCGGTGCAACTCGGACGGCCAAAACGACGGCACGCCCCAATAATAGTCGAGGCCGACGTAATCGAGCGCGCCGACGCATTCGCGGGGGCAGAGAAACTCCGGCAGCTTCCCGGCCATCCCGAGGTTCCACCAATTGGTGCCGAGCAGGGTCGTGAAAATCGCCAGCCCTTTGCGCAACGCGAAGAGCGCGTGCAGCCACGACGACCGCGTCGCCGTGAGCCTTTCCACGCCGCGTAGCTCGACGAACTCGACGCGCCCGGCATCGCCGAAGATCAACTGCGCAACCCGCCGGGCCAGCTCCGGCTCCAACCCTTCGTACGTGCCATCCCGTGCTCGCCGGCCCCCACCCTCGCCCGCGCACAGCCCCGGCACGCCCGGATGTATGCCGACCCGTAACACGCCGCGCTTGCGGATGCGCGCGATCGCCCGATCCATATCGGGCACCGCGCGCCGGTCTTCCGCCTCCGCCTCCCGCTCGCGCCCGATGTGGGCGATCGTCTTGCGATTGAACGCGTTGGGAATCTCGCGACGTTCGCGACGCAGGTCGCGAATCGCGCGATCCACGATGTTGAGCAGCGTTCGGCTGCCCAGCGGCAACGCGACGGCGAAGTATTGCGGCGGCCCCGGGAGCGTCGTGAGCGCAAACGGATCGGCGGCGTATTGGCGCAGCATGGCTTCGTCGTCGAAGACCGCATCGACGTCGCCGCGCCGCAGCGCCGCGACGGCGTCGTCCATCGAGTCGGCGTAGCTGATCGTCGCCGCGGGAAACGGCCCGCCGACGGTCGTTGCCGGGAGCGTTTGCGCCACGACCGCAACGCGCCCGCGCCAGCTCTGCGCCCCCGCAGGCAGCGCGAAGCTGCGAGCATGCAGTACCGCGAACTGCGTGCGGTAGTACGGCTCGGAAAAGAAAGCGTGCTCGCTGCGCTCGAGCGTCAGCGTCAGTTGTGCGATCGAGCAATCGACGCGACCGCCCTCTACGATCGCCGAACTCGCAAAGCGCGCAACTTGACGCTTCGCCGCCTCGGGCGATTGCAGGCGCGTGGCATTGCGATCGATGATCCGCTGCAGCCGGCGCGGCAGACCCAACACGAGCGGGTTCGTGCCGACCCGGGCCTCGGGCCGGATGCTGCGAATCGCATCGCGCGCCTTCGCGTTGGCGCGAAAGAGGTTCGGAATCACGGTCAGTACGTCGTCCATTTGCTCGTCGCCGGTTTGGTAGGGCGGTTGTCCCGGCGGCATCGCGTATGCGCGCATCCAAAAGCCCTTGATCCAACCGTACACGAGCTGATCGGGCTCGTTGAGGGTGACGTAGTAGTCGATGAGATCGCCCAGCCGCCGGGCGACTTCGGCGGCAAAGCGCGCGACGCGATCCGGAAAATCCCGATCGAGCACTCCCGCACCGCTGTTAGCGGCCTGGACGTGGAGCGGCCACGTGTTGTGCACGAGCGTCACCACCGTTGCCATTCCCGCATTGCGAATGGCCTGCAGAACGTCCCGGTAATGCGCGAAGGCGGCATCGCTCCACGCCCCGGACTGTGGCTCCAGCCGCGCCCACGAAAGCGAGAGCCG
>JASHOM010000077.1 GCA_030041115.1 Vulcanimicrobiota bacterium
TCCACGCCCACCGCAAGGAGTGCGGCCGCCTTGCGGCTTGCCGCTAATCGCCCTAGCTTACCAGGGCTCTTGTGCGGCGGGGAGTTCTTGCTATGCTTAGGCATGGGGTCGGTCTCCTTTCATTGCACTTCGAGTGCGTCACGGGTACTTCGTTCAGAAGCCCGTTTTGGGGACCGGCCTTCTCATCCCATCTAGACCTCGGCGCCCAGCCCGGTGACGGCGCGCACTTGGAGCTGATCGAACATAGCTTCCGATTCGCGGTCGCGGGCGATCAGCGTGCCGAGGATCGCGCCGATCAGTCCGACGGGAATGGAAACGATGCCGGGATTTTCGAGCGGGAAGAGCGCGTGCTTTCCCATCAGCACCGGACTGACGGCGATCAGCGCGAGCGATGAGATCAAGCCCGCGAGCATTCCCACGGTTGCGCCAAACCGCGCAAACCGCCGCCACGAAAGCGCCAGCAAAATCACCGGCACGTTTGCGCTCGCCGCAACCGCAAAGGCAAGGCCGACCAGGAACGCGACGTTGAAGCCGCGCAACGCGATCGAGAGTACGATCGCCATCGCAGCGACGATCAGCGCAGTGGCCCGCGCGACGAAAAGGTGCTCCGTCTCATCGCCGTGGCCGTTTCGAATCAGACTAAACCAGATATCGTGCGCGAATGCCGACGACGCGGTGATCGTCAGGCCGGCGACGACCGCCAAAATCGTCGCGAAGGCAACGGCCGCAACGAAGGCCGTCAACAGCGAGCCGCCGACCTCGTCGGCGAGCAGCGGCGCGGCGAGATTGCTGTCGACCTTGGGCACGATGTAGCCGCTGCGCTCGAGCTGCGCGTCGAGCGCAGTTTCCTGCTGCGGGTGATGCGCGATGTACGAGATCGCCTGACCGGCGAACATCCGCCGGCCGATATGATCCTTGCCGACGATCGTCGCCGCGCCGAGCCCCATGAAACTGGTCGTCAGATAGAACGTGCCGACCAAGGCCATCGCCCAAGCGACCGACGTTCGTGCCGCCTTCGCCGAGGGCACCGTAAAGAAGCGCATCAAAATGTGCGGCAATCCCGCCGTTCCCAAGACCAGCGCGAGTCCGAGCGAGATCAGGTTCCAGGCGCCCAGCGTGCCGTGAAAGAGCAAGCCGGGTTGCAACAGGTTGACCGATGCTCCTCCGGCCCGCACGGCTGCGGCCGCGCCGAAGAAATCGCCGAGCGAGAAATGAAAGTGCGCCGCCGCCAGCAGCGAGAGGGCGAGCGCCGTCAGCAACAGCAGGCCGGCCTTGATCGTCTGCACCCATGTGGTTGCCAGCATTCCCCCGAAGAGAACGTAGACGAGCATCAGGACGCCGACCGCGACGATCCCGGCGACGTCGCCGAGCTGCGGAAGCAGCAGATTGACCAGCGCGCTCACGCCGACCATCTGCGCGATCAAGTAAAAGATCGTGATCGCGAGCGTCGAGAGCGCGGCGATGGCGCGCACCCCGCGCCCTCGCAGTCTGAACGACATGAGATCGGCAACCGTATACTTCCCCGTATTGCGCAGCGGTTCGGCGACGAGAAAGAGCACGGCGAGATACGCCACCAGCCACCCGACGGAGTACATGAAGCCGTCGAATCCATAAAAAGCCACCAGTCCGGTAACGCCGAGAAACGAGGCGGCCGAAACGTAATCGCCGGCGATTGCCCAACCGTTCTGCAATCCGCCGATGCGGCGGTGGGCGGCGTAGAAGCCGCGGCTGGTTTGGCTCTGACCCGAAGCCCAATAGGTGACGACGAGCGTGATGCCCACGAAGATCGCAAACATCACCAGCGACGGACGAGGGGTCATCGCTCGGCGTCCGTCAGCTCGGCGGTTTCACGTCTGCGGATTCGCGCGGCTCGCACGTCGAAGCCGAGCGATCGGCGCAGATAGACTGCGAGCAGGATCCACGCCATCGCGAACTGGGAAAGCGCGAAACAGTAGGCCAGCGTCAGCGGTCCGAGGACCGGCCGGCTCATGACCCGAGGCAGCCAGCCCACCGTGACGGGCAGCGCCAAGTAGTAGGCGATGAAGAAGACGGTGGCGGGAATTACGAACCGGCGCCGCGAGCGCAGCAGCGAGCGAAACTCCGGCGTCGCCGCGACCGCTTGCCAGCGCGTAGGGCGAGCGTGATGCATCACTCTTCGTCGGGCCAGCCGGCGAGCTCGCCGATCGCCGCGCTCTTGAGGACGCGCAGACCGAGCATCGCGCATTTCATCCGGGTCGGACTTATTCCGATGCCGACGTCCTCGAGCACGGCATCCTTGGAAAGCTTCGCAATCTCGGCCAACGTCATCCCTTTGACGCGTTCGGTCAGCATCGAGGCCGCGGCCTGACTGATCGCGCACCCTTTGCCCGAGAATCGCACCTCGCCCACTCTCCCGCCGTCGACTTTGAGCTGCATGCGGATCTGGTCGCCGCAGAGCGGATTGAGATCCTCGGCTTCGACATCGGCATTCGCGAGTTCACCGAAATTGCGTGGATGGCGATAATGGTCGAGGATGTAGTCGCGGTAGAAGTCGTCCACGAGGACAGCCGGCTCCGAGCGCCTCAGATCCCGAAGACGCGGGCCGCTTTTTCGAGTCCCACGCAAAGCGCGTCGACGTCCGCTTCGGTGTTGTAAACGTAGAACGACGCGCGCGCCGTGGCAGCCCATCCCATCTTGTCCATCAACGGCATCGTACAGTGGTGTCCGGCGCGAACGCAGACTCCTTCCGTGTCCAGGATCGAGGCGAGGTCATGAGCGTGAACGTCGGCCAAGTTGAATGAGATGACGCCCGAGATCAGCTCGGGGTCGCGGGCTCCGTAAATCTCCAATCCGCGTCGCTCGAACGGCGCAAGGCGCTCGAGCGCATAGGCGGTCAGCAGCCGCTCGTGCTCGCGTACCCACGGCATGCCGACGCGCTCGAGGTAATCGACCGCGACGCCGAAGGCGATGGCGTCGGCGATGTTGCTCGTCCCGGCCTCGAATTTTCGCGGAGGATCGCTAAAGGTCGAGTGCGCGTACTCGACCTTGCGGATCATGTCGCCGCCGAAAAAGAAGGGGGGCATCGCCTCGAGCAGGTCGCGCTTTCCGTAGAGAACGCCGATGCCGGTGGGCCCCAGCATCTTGTGGCCGCTGAACGTGTAAAAATCGCAGTCGAGCGCCTTCATGTCGACCGGGAGATGCGGCGCGCCTTGCGCGCCGTCCACGAGGACGACCGCGCCGGCGGCGTGAGCGCGGGAAACGATCGTGTCGAGCGGCAAGATGGTTCCGAGCGTGTTGCTGACGTGCGCGGCGGCGACGATCTTGCAGCCGTCGAGCAGCTCGTCGAGGTCGTCGAGAACGTAGAGGCCGCGCTCGTCGACGGGAATGAAGCGCAGTTCCGCGCCCGAGCGCTGCGCGAGGAGCTGCCACGGCACGAGATCGGAATGATGCTCCAGCTCGGTCAGGAGAATTGCATCGCCGGCGCGCAGGTTCGCGTTACCCCACGAGTACGCGACCAAATTGATCGCCTCGGTCGTGTTGCGAACCCAAACGACCTCGGAAACGTCCGCGCCGATGAAACGGGCTATTTTGACGCGCGCCGCTTCGTACTCCGCGGTCGCGCGAGCCGCGATCTCGTAGACGCCGCGATGGATGTTAGCGTTGTACTGCTCGTAATAATCGACCAACGCCGCAATGACCGCCCGTGGCTTCTGGGAGGTCGCGGCCGAATCGAGGTAGACCAGCCGCTTACCGCGCGACGTGGGTCGAGCAAGGATCGGAAAGTCGGCGGCGATCCGCTCGACCCTGCGTTCCGCCGTTACCGTCACGTGAGTTTCTCCGCTACGGCCGCACGGATCTCGTCGCGAAGTTCCGGCGACGGAAAACACTCGATCGCGGGTTCGAAGAAGGCCAACGCGATCATCCGTTCGGCGGCCGAAGTCTCGATGCCGCGACTCTCCATATAGAAAATCTGCTCGGCGTCGATCGCGCCGACCGTCGCGCCGTGATAGGCTTTCACGTCGTTGGCGCCGATCTCGAGCGCCGGTACGGAATCGACGTGCGCCAACGGGGAGAGGAGCAAAGCATCGTCGCGCAACCGCGCGTCGCTCCCTTGCGCGTGCGGCGCGATGCGGATGTTCCCCAAGAAGCGCGCCTGGCCGCGCTCGCGCGCGGCCGATTTGACGAGCGTTTCGGAGGTGGCTTCGGGTGCGCGATGCTCGACCGTGCTCACGAGGTCGACGTGTTGAGCGTGGCGCGGAAAGAAGAGCGCCGCGATTCGCGCGTCCGCTCCCGGCTCTTCGATTGCGACGTGAAGATCGCCGGCCGAAAGTTCGCCCCCGAGCTCGGCCACGCTCCACGCCATGCGCGAGTCGCGGCCCGGACGCGCCGCCCGGCTCGAAATGATGCGAGCATCGGCGTCCGCCTGCTGCACCGCTGCGTACGTCACGTCGGCGTGTTCCGCGCTGACCACCTCGGTCGCGCCGCAAACGAAGGCTCCGGGACCGCCGCGCACGCGCTCGACGACCGTGACGCGCGCGCCGCGATCGGCGAGCACGACGGTCCAGGGAAAGATAGCGGCGCGCGCCGGGGAGTCGTAGCGAATCTCGATCGGCTCGTCGCAGGCGTGGTCTGCCGGCACGTAGGCGAAGAAGCCGAGACCGGTAAAGGCCCGCGCGAGCGCTCCGAACTTCGTCGCGGCGATTCCGCTCGTGTCGAAAGCCCGGGCAAGCAGTTGCGGATGCTCGCGGGCCGCGGTAGCGAGATCGCAAACGACCGCGGCCGGGTCCCGGCTCGTGATGCTCGCCGTCCCCGCGCCGGGCTCGATCTGCGCGGCCGGCGGAGCGATCGTTTCGAAGTCAACTCGCCAAAAGCGGCCGGGCTTCTCACGGCCGCTGGGCAGCGCGAAGAATCGGTCGAGTGCGCGATAGCGTTGCTCGAGGCCGAACTGCGAACGATCGAATGCGTCGAGCCGCCGGTAGAGATCGTGGCTTCCGGCGCGCGATCCCAGAGCGCTAGACAACCGCGCCTGTCCTGTGCTTGTCATCCCGGATTTTATCGTAGCCTTCGCGCTCGATGCGGTTCGCGAGATCGTGCCCGCCGGTCATGACGATGCGTCCGTCAATCATTACGTGAACGATATCGGGAACGACGTACTGCAGAATTCGCGGGTAATGCGTAATGATGAGAAAGCCGGTGTTTCGTCCTTCGTCGCTCTCCCGGAGCGCCGCGATCGAGCGGCCGACGTCCTTGAGAGCATCGATGTCGAGGCCCGAATCGGTCTCGTCCATGATCGCATATTTCGGCGCGAGCACGGCGAGTTGGAGCATCTCCAGCCGCTTCTTCTCTCCTCCGGAGAAACCGTCGTTGAGGTAGCGTCCCATGAAGGAGGGATCGATGCCGAGCTGCTCCATCTTCTCCAGCAGGAGCGCCCGGAACTTCGCCGGCGGGAGATCGCCCGGGCGCTCGGCCTGCCGGGCCGCGTGCAGGAAGTTCGCGACCTTCACACCCGGGATTGACGCCGGGTATTGAAAGGATAGAAAGAGGCCGGCGCGGGCGCGCTTGTCGGGGCTCAGAGCGAAGAGGTCCTCGCCGTCGAGCGTCGCGCCGCCGGTTACTTCGTACTGCGGATGTCCGGTGAGCGAGAGGGCGAGCGTCGATTTGCCGCTGCCGTTGGGGCCCATCAGACCGTGGACCCGCCCCGGTTCGACCGTGAGATCGATGCCTTTCAAAATTTCGTTGCCGGCAACGCGGCAGCGGAGGTTGGCGATACGAAGACCTAGCTCGGGCATGCGATTTATCGTAGCCGAGGCTCTCTTAGAAAGTCAAGGAAAAACTTTACTATCTCCGCGCCTTCATGCTAGGATAGCGCGGTAGATGCACGCCGACCGCTTCTTTCAAACGACCCGGGGAAAGATCGTCAGCGAGCTGCGCCGTCGCGGCTCGGCCTCGGCGACCGATTTGGCTCGGTCCTTCGGGCTGTCGCCCAACGCGGTCCGGCAGCAGCTCATGGTCTTGGAGCGCGACGGTTTGGTCGCCGAGACGCCGGTACGCCGGGGGCCCACCAAGCCGACGTATGAATTTTCGCTGACCTCCGAAGCGGACAAGCTTTTTCCGCAAGGCTACGACAAGATGTTATCGGCGGTACTGCGCGAGGTGCGCAGCCAGTTCGGCACCGCCGGCGTCGAGCGAGTCTTCGAGGGCCTCTCGCGCCGCGCGATCGAACGGGCGCGCCTCTCCGTAACCGCAAGCCGGCCGGAGGAGAAAATCGCGCAGCTGACCGAGATGCTGCGTCGCAGCGGCGTCGTCGCCGAATACAGTTTGATCGACGGCGGATTTGCGCTGCACGAGCACAACTGCCCCTATTCGAGTGCGGCGAAGGAGCATCCGGAGGTCTGCCGGGTCATCCATCACGTCATCGACGAGACGATCGGCGGCGACCACGCGCAGACCGAGTCGTTAGCGCATGGCGGGAAAGAGTGTCGCTTCGAGCTTCGGCCCGATTTGATTTCGTCGTAGCGCCGGCCCCATTGAACTACTCACGTGAAGACGCTCGTCGCTCCCATCCTGGTCGCTCCTGCTGCTCCACTTTTTCGCAACTCCGGAGGAGGTACGACATCCTGTCTTTTGCGAAAAAGTTGGAGCCTTTACTTCGAGTAGTCCAAAGGGGTCGGCGCGAGAGATTACAGTGAACCTTCGTCAAAGCGGGAATATGGTGAGATAAGCATGGATTTTCCGAAGTTTCAGCGGCTAGTCGAAGAGCGGAGCGGATTTCGCACGATGGGGAATCCCACCGCGAGCGGCGAGTATTTCAGCGATTCCTGCGGCGACATGTACAATTTCTTCTTGAAAGTCGGGCCCGGCGCGGTGATCGAGGACATTTCCTACTTCACGACCGGCTGCGGATTCGGCACGGCGACGTGCAGCCTGGTCGTCGGTCTTGCCAAAGGCAAGACGATCGACGAGGCCGCGGCCATTGCGGCGATCGACGTCGAACGCGAGCTCGACGGTTATCCCGAGAAGAAGAAGGATTATCCGGAGCGTGCGCTCGAGGCGCTGCAGGTGGCAATTGCGGATTATCGCGCAAAAGTCGCCTCGGGTAACGTTCCCGATTTTGCGAAAATGCCGCGCAGCGCCGCCCCATCGCCCGAGCGGGCGTCGTCCGGCAACGGCGCGAGCGAGCAAAAGCTCACTATCAACTTGCGCTAGGAGCCCCTCGTCGAGGGGTCGAGAACGTGTCCGCCGAGAGCAAAGCGGGCTGCGATCTCGTAACGCGACGTCTCGTGCGCGGGGTCGGCGAACGACTCGAAGAGCGCGAGCGCGTGGATTTGCACGTCTATCGGCGCAAACTCGATCGACGGAAGCGCGCGCTTCGATTCTTTGGTCCTGGCAATCGTCACGTGCGCGACCGGGTCGTCGCGGAATTCGAAGCCGAGCTGGGCAAAAGCACGGCGGACGTCGCCCGCGAGCGATCGAAACCGCGGGCCTTGTTCTCGCGCGCCGACGTAGACGACGCGCGGGCGGCGCTCGTGCGGAAAGGCGCCCAGCTTATCGAGCGAAACGGCCAAGGGGGCCGAGCCGGCGGCGACGGTGCGGAGCGTCGAGACGATCCGGTCCAGCCGTGCCGGCTCGACGAAACCCAAAAATGCCAGCGTGACATGCAGCTTTTCGGGGGCTTCGTATTTGCCGGCCAAGCCGGCCCTGCGCAGTTCTTGAGCGATGGAGCTGCAAGCATGGCGCACGCGGTCATCGAGGTCGATTCCCACGAAGAGGCGCCGCTTGCGCTCATCCATCGCCGAGGTACGGATTGGAGACTCGTTCGGTCCCGATCGTCGTGAAGGGACCGTGCCCCGGAATGACCGGCGTGGCATCGCCGTAGGCCAGAAGCTTTGTGCGAATCGAGTCGACGAGCTCTTCCATGGAGGTGCCGCCGAGATCCCAGCGTCCGATCGATCCCGCAAAGAGCGTGTCGCCGGTGAGAAGCGCGACGTCGCGGCCATCGTCGATCTCGAAGCAGACGCTGCCGGGGGTGTGTCCGGGAGTGTGGAGCACGCGGCATCGCATGCTTCCCAGCTCCATCCGATCGCCGTCGTGCAACTCGCCGTCGAGCGCGACGACCGGCGGCGCGTGAGCGAGACCGAGCCAGCGCGCCTGCAGCGGCAGCGTTCGGTAGAGCGGCAGGTCCGCAGGGTGGAGCAAGGCGCTCGCGTGCGTGCGTTCGCGCAGCCTCCCGAGGTCGCCGACGTGATCGATGTGCGCGTGGGTATGGAGCAAGAACTTCGCGCGCCAGCCGTGCCGGTCGAGCCGGGCGGCGACCTCGTCCACGCCGTCGCCGCCGTCGACCACGATCGCGTCGCCGCTCGCTTCATCGGCGACGATCGTACAGTTGCACGCCAGCGGTCCCACCGCAAACGTCAGCGACGTCACCGCTACTCCACGTGGATGCCGAAATCGTGGAAGCCGCCGTTGAAGTAGCCCAGCGGCGACCCGGGCCGCGCGCCGCAGGATACCACATGTCCGATGAAGATCGAGTGCGAACCGAACTGATATTCGTGCGCGAGCTCGCAGTCGAAGTGCGCGAGCGTGCCGCCGAGCACCGGCGCGCCCGTCGCATCGGTTGCGTAGGCGATCTCGGCGAACTGACGGTCGCGCACTTTTCCCGAGAAATGCTCGGCAAGCCGGCGCTGATCGCCGGCAAGTACGTTGACGCAGAAGACGCGCGAGCTCGAGATGAAGAGATAGCTGCGCGCCTCGCGGTTGATGCAGATCAAGAGCGACGGCGGATCGACCGAGACGCTCGCGAAGGCGTTGACCGTGATGCCGCGAGGCTCCCCCTCTTTGAGAGTCGTGACGACGGTGACGCCGGTTGGAACGCGACGCATCGCGTGCCGGAAGGCTGCCGCGCTGGTCATTTCCGTCTGGCGCCGATGCCGATGCCGGTGGGCAGAATCGTGGCGTCGAGCGCCGGATGGGCCAAAAGGCGTTCGGCGAAGGCGCGGGTTCGCAGAGAATCGTTGAATATCGCCAGTCCCGAGAGTTTGAGCATCGGCGGAATCAGCTCGAGATACCGCGTGCATTCGGCGCCGTTCGCGGCGACGAAAACCATGTCGAGATTGCGATGGGGAAAGTTCTCGAGCAGCTCCGTCGCCGGCGTATTGAAAACCTCGATGTAATCATCTTCGGCGGCGCGGCGGAAATAGGACCGGGCAACGTCGGTCAGCCGCAGGTCCGGCTCGATCGTCCAAATCTTGCCGACTCTGGGCTGCGCAAGCGCCATCCAAAGCGTCGAATAGCCGTAACCGGTGCCGACCTCGAGAATCCGATTCGCCTGCATTGCGGTCACCAGCGTCGAGAGAAGGCGCCCCGTGGCGCGAGAAACCGATCGCACGCCATCGCGGTCGGCATGCTCCTCGAGCTCGACGAGCAGCCGATGCGGCGGATGCGCCGCTTCGAGCGCCGCAAGAAGCTCGTCGGTATTCACTGAAATCGCTTTGGGCGCGCGGCGACTAGCGACCTGCGCGCTCTGCGGCCTTGACGACGTTGCGCAATAGGGCGACGTTGGTGACGGGACCGACGCCGCCCGGAACCGGCGTTATGGCGCCGGCGACCGTAACGGCGCTTTCGAAATCGACGTCGCCCTTGAGGACCCCGTCGACCAGCGTCGTCCCGACGTCGATCACGGTCGCGCCCGGCATCAAATCGTCGCCCTTTATCAATCCGGGAGCGCCCGCGGCGACCACGACGATTTCGGACAACCGTACGTACGGCTGCAAACTCGCCGACTCTTTGTGAAGGATCGTAACGCTCGCATCTTGCGCCAGCATCAGCATCGCGACGGGCGCCCCAACGACGATCGAACGGCCGATCATCACCGCGCGCCGGCCGCGCAAGGGCCAGTGCGGGCTACGTTCGAGAAGGAGCATGACGGCTGCCGGCGTCGCCGGCGCGTACTCGGTTCCGCTGCCGAAAGCCAAGTGTCCTTGATTCGTCGGATGTGCGCCGTCAACGTCCTTGCGTGCGGGTATCGCGTCGGCGATTTCGCGAATCGACAGATGCGCGGGCAGCGGCTGCTGAAGCATGACGCCGTGCACGCGATCGTCGGCCTGCAGGCGGTCGAGGCGAAAACGAATCTCCGGCGCTGTGACGCTCGCTGCGAGGTGCTCGACGGTCACGTCGATGCCGGCATGCTCGCCCGACCGCTGCAGATTGCGCACGTAGGCGAGGCTCGCTTCATTCTCTCCGACGAAAACGATCGCAAGCTTTGGGTGAATCCCCCGTTCGCGCAGTGCGCCCGTCCGCGCAACGAGCTCGGTACGCAACTCGGCGGCGAGGCCTCTTCCGTCGAGAATCAAGGCAGCCACGCCGTCGGCGTTTCGTGCGCGCAACCACCGGAACCTACGCTCGGAGGAGCGGAGCGTGCGATTGCAGCAGACCGTTGCCGATGTCGCGTTATCTGGTCTGGCTCGCGGCCGCCGTTGTGATCGCAGTCGCGTACGCCCTTCTCGCGCCCTTTTTCATTTCGCAAACGGAGCACTCCGGCGGTCCCCAAGCGCTCGTCGGCGAATCCGCTCCCGTTTTCGCTCTACGCGACGACCGCGGCGCGCGGGTATCGCTCGACGACTATCGCGGCCGCATCGTTCTGATGAATTTGTGGGCGTCGTGGTGTCCGCCGTGCCGGGCCGAGATGCCGGACCTGCAGCGGCTGGCAAATGCGTATGCCCGCAGCGGGGTTGCGATCGTCGGCGTCAACGAGGGCGAGTCGCCGGCGCGTGCGCGCGCCTTCGCCGACTCGTTGAGGATACGCTTCCCCATTTGGATCGATGCGAGTCAACGCTACGGACGGACGTATGCCGCTCTCGGATTGCCGACGACCGTGATCGTCGATCGGCGCGGAGTCGTCGCCCGCGGCTTCGACGGTCCGCTGACCTGGGCTGAAATGGAGTCGACGATCGCGTCCTTGGTGCGAACGCATTGACGGCGCTCATTGCCGCGGCGCTGATCGTCGTGGCCGCCGTTTTGGCGGAGCTCGCCTTTCCGGGCCAACCCGTCTATCATTTCGGATGGTACAACGTTATGCTCGGCGCGCTCGTGGTCGTCGCGTGCGTCGCCGGCCGGCGGCAGTCCGCGCGCCGATCGGCGCCGTCGCGGTTTGCGATGCTGCTCGTCGTGGCCGGTGCCGGAGTTACCGGACTGGCCGGCGTTGCCAACGGTTTGTTCGCTCCGGACAATCAGACGTTCGTCGGTGCGCCGGGCCAGCGCATTGCGGTCCAGTCGCTGGGGACGCTCGACTTTCCGCTGGCCGCGAGCGATTCGTCGTCGAGCGAGACGGTAACGCTCGAGCGAACCTTCCACGCGCCCGTTCGTATCGCCCGGCGACCGAAGGTGACCGGAAATTTCGTCCTGCGGACCACCCCGCGCGACGTCGTCGACGTCGAGGCCCGCGATCTGCGCGGAAACCGTTTGACCGTCACTCAGCCTTCCGGAGCGGTCTTTCTGTCGCCCGTTCTCTTGATGGAACATCGGCAAACGATCGCCGGAATGAGCCTGCCGTACGATTCGTTCAACGTGCCGGCGGTGCGGCGAGTCGTCAAGGCCGTCATGTTCAGCCCGCCGCAGGCGGCGATGCTGCTGCGTGCCGGCGTCGGGCCCGGCGACGCCGCCGTGCTCTTTGCGGTCGACGATGAAAACGAGCGTCCGTTGCCGCACGGGATCGCCTTGAGTGCCGCGGGTCGAAGCGCGGCCGTCGGCGCGCTCGTGCTGCGCGCGACGGTGGTCAGCTATCCCGCGGTCGAAGTCGTCGCTGCGCCCAACGCCGTTGCCGTCGGGCTGGGCGCCTTGCTCGCGATCGGCGGTCTGATCGCGTTACTGACCCGCGACGATCGCCCGGACGTTTCTCAAGACGATGCTGCCGGACGATAGCTCGATGCCCTTGGGCGGCAGCACGTAGATGGCCGCGAGCCGCGCCGCGCGGGTATCGGCCGGAAAGCGCACGGTCACGGTGCGCCAGCCGGCTTCGCCGAGCTGCGTCGCGTCGAGCAGGATGTCTTCGTTGATCTCGTTGCGCACGGCGATCCGCACGCGTGCGTCGCTGCCGTCGTCTTGAAGGTCGAACGCCAGTCCGATCGTGTCGTCGGGCAGCGGCAAGTCGCTTGCGGCGTAAGCCGCCCGCTCGCCGTTTCCAAAAGCGAAGGTCATGCGCAGGCAGCTCGCGCATCCGGCGTCTCGAACCACCTCCCCCTCGCCACCGCGGCGAGCCGTGACGAAATGCGCGCTTTGGGCAAACGGCAAAGCCACGTCGTGCGAGCCGACCGTGACGCGCGCGCTTGCGACCGTGTCGCCGATGCGAACCGCGACGGTGGCATCGTGCGACCCCGCATGGAGGAGACCACCCGGATCGATCGCGCCGGAGCTCGTGCTCCAGCGCAAGAGCAGCGGGAGCGCGAGTGCATAGCCGTCGGAGTCGTACGCGTGCGCGCGTAACGCGACGATTGCGCCGGGATCGACGTTTGGACGAATGGGAGTGATCTCGCTGCGTGCCGGCGTCGCGGCGATCTCGATCGGGACGACGCCTTTCAAGCCGTTCGCTCGAAGAACGAGCCGTCCGCTGCCGGGATGGAGCGCGACGAAGGCGCCGTCGCGAACCATGCCCAGATCCGGCGGCGAGACGGTCATTTCGAGCGGTCCGGGGCTTCCGGCGACGCGATAGGAGGCGTCCACCGCGGCGATGTGCAGCGGTATCTGGGCGCCGCCGATTGCGCGTAGAACGCCCGGTCGAGCGACGAGACGAACCGGCGGCCCGGCCGGCGCGCTGCTGTAAACGAAAAGGCCGTCCGCAACCGGGCGTTCCTTGCCGTCAGACGGCGAGTTGACGACGCCGGCGGCGTCATCGCCCAGCCGGCGCACGACCAGCGTGGACGAGCCGCCGCCGTCGAAGAGTAACCCCTCGGTCGCGCCGAGCGCGCGCATGAGCGCCGCGAACTCTTCGCGCGTCACGCCGACGCTCAGCTCGGCCTGCCGGCCGTCTACCTCGACCAAGAAAAGCCGGCCGTCGGGCGCGGTCGCCGCACCCGAGCAAGGCATCCGCTTTCGATTCTCCTCGCGATACGGCGCATCGGCGTCGTCGTACCATCGGCCGTCGTGTAGAACGAGCGCACCGCCCCCGACCGCCGCCGCGATCGAAGCGAGATCGAGCGGCGAAAGATCGCCGCTCACCGTTACCGCCGATCCGACGTCGGGAACCGGGAGTACGCCGTAATCGTTCAGCCCGATCGCGACGTAGTATCCCGGTGGTTGCGGATCGAGATTGTCCGCGATGCCGGTCACGCGGTAACGCGCGAGCGGCGGCGTGGCGTCGAGCGGCTCGAGCGCTACGAGCGTTATGTCGTCGCGCGGCGGTACTCGCCCGTAGAGCGGCGTCAGTAACGAGATTCCTCCGTTGGGCTGGGGCATTTCGTCGATGCCGTCGAGCGGCATCGTCCGATCGTCGATCGCAATCTGTCCCGCGAACGTGAACTCGGCGATGTGCGGCGCGCCGTCCTTCGTGATCGCAAGCACGTAGCGTTTGTAGGGAAGCTGCAAGAGCGCGCCGTCACGCACGACCATGTTGACCGGGCGGTTCGTGTTCCCGATGTCGAAAAAATCGCCGTTGATTCCGGCAACCGCCCGAGTCCGGCGTGCCATCGAGCCGACCGTTTCACCGCGTGAGACGAGCGAGTCGTCCGCGAGGACGGAACCGATTCTCACGTCGCCTCTCGCCGTCCGTACGGCAACGACGTGAACGGCGAGCGGGCCGGCTGACGTTTCGAGCTGATAATCCGCATACGTGACGCCCGGCGCGATGCTTTCGATCATCGGCGCCTGCTCGATGATCTGCGGGAACGGGGCGCTCGGCTCGAGCCGGTCGGGTAGCTCGCCCGCGGCTGCTCCGGCGCACGCTCCGAAGAATAGCGCGAGGAAGCCGAAGAGGAAAACTTTCACGGGCTCGATCGCCAGATTGCGACGGCAAGCGGATAATTCCCAGTCCGAAACGGTGCGCCGCGAACACGACGCAGGGTGCGCGTATCGAATGCGTCGACGGCATCGGACTGCGCGCAGGGAACGTAGAGCCGATCGGCCGAGAAGTCGATTGCCGGCTTCCACGGCGTCGTGCACGTGCGTAGCGGAGCTCGCTTCGGACGCAGCGTGCGCGCGTCGAACACGTCGACTTCGTTCGAGCCCTCGTCGGTGACGAAGAGCGTCCCGGTCGTCGCGTCGAGCACCACTCCGAGCGGGAAGGTGAGATCGGCGCTTCGCGCGACGATCCGTGGCGTGCCGCTCAACCGGATTGCGACCGCGAAGCCCGCCGCCGCGAAGGGGGAGCCGGCGCTCTGATTGGAGACGGCGTACAACCGGCTGCCGTCCGGCGAGAGCGCCAGCGAGAAAATTCGGCGAACGGCGCGGAACCGGCGAACCACGCGCATCGTGCGCGCGTCGACCGCCGCCACCGTCGCGTCGTTGGTGTTTGCGACGTAGACGAGCTGCCGGCGCTCGTCGATGGCGAGGCCCTCCGCCGTCGACCCGGTCGCGACGCGCGTGACGCTGCCGTCGAGGCCGACGCGGGTCAGCGCGCCCGTTCCGTCCGTATCGCGGTTGGTCACGAAGACGCTCTGCGTCGTTCGATCGACGGCTACTTCATCGCCTACCAAGACGTCCTCGACCCGCCGCACGATCCACGGCGCGAGAGACGCGATCGTCAAGGCCGTGCCCTGCGTGTCGGTCGTTGCGATGCGTCCCTTTTGGTCGATGGCGACGTCGCTGGACGCTCCGCCCGTGGAGAGCACGCCCAGCACCGAAAACTTCGCCGCATCATGAAAGACCAGGCCGTCTTCATACGACGCGACGATCACGAGATCGCGTCCGGCCGGCGGGGGGGCGGCAATTCGGATGGTTGCCGAGGCCAAGCCGGCGGCATTTCCGGCCACGAGCATAGCGCTGCCCTGCGCGGTCGAGAGCGGTATCTCATACGTCGCCCCGTCGAGGAAGCGCCCCGGCCCAATGACGGCGGCACGATAAGGAACCTGCAATCCGTCGATGCGCAGCGGGATCCTACTGCCCGGCAGGTACGGCCACGGAGCAATCGAGATTCGTCCGGTCGCGAGCCTGGTTTGCGGTGCTCGCGCCACGCCGCCCGCCAGCGCAAAAGAAAGGCAGGCGAAGAGCGCGAGATTACGAGCGCGCGTCACGCAGGATCTTCGCCACGCGCTCGAGACCTTCACCGAGGTCGCTTCCCGGCGCGACCGCAGTATCGGTAACCATTCGCGGGTCGAACGTGACGCTCGCGAGCCGGTAGCCGTCAAACGTGCCGGCCGCAACCGTGCCGCTCGGATCGACGAGAAATGCGCGCTCCAGCGAAGCGTCAAAGACCACGACGTAGATCCGCAGCTCGAGCGCGCGGGCTCGCGCCAACCGCTCGGACCACGGTGCGCCCAGCCGCGTGTTCCAGCAGATGAGCCGGTAGCCGGCGCGACGGTAGAGCACCAACCCGGCCGGGTCCCGCACGACGTCGTCGCCGACGCAGGCGGCGGGAAGCGCGCGCTCCGCCTCGCGCATCCGCGCGCCGTCGTGCGGCGAGAGCGCGTAGGCGTCGTCGAGGAGTTCGAGACGTTCGTCGATATCGGCGGGAAGCGGATCGGGAGAAATTGCGACGCGGATGCCGCGGTCGATGCCGGCGGCTGCCGCCTGCGGAACGGCGACGGCGCCGCGTTGGGGCTGCCGGCGCTCCAAGGCGATCGACGCGTGCAGCGTTTCCGCCTCGAGCTCCCCGGCGAGCGCGACGATTTCACCGCGAGCGTCGATGATCTGGCTCTTTCCGCAATAGGCAACCACACCGAGCTCGCTGCCGCACTTGTTGGCGGCGACGAACGGCACGTGATTCTCGTATGCTCGAACGCGCGCCAGAAGATCCGCCTGAACGTTTTCCAGCGCACTCGGATCGCGCCCGCTCGTGACCCATGCGGTCGGCATGATCAAGGCAATCGCCCCGCGGTCCACGAGTGCTCGCGCGATGGTCGGAAGCCGGCCGTCGGCGCAGATGAGCACGCCCAGCGCGCCGAGGGCCGTCGGGATCGGTTCGATCCGGTCGCCCGGCTCGAACCAGCGGCGGTCGAAGTGCCACAAGAAGAGCTTATCGGCGCGCCCCGCAAGCGAACCATCCGCATCGATCACGAGCGCAGCGTTGCGAATCCGGCCCTCGGCCGCGACTGCGGCGCCCAGGACGATCACGGTGCGGGTCGTGGCTGCGATCTCGCAAAAGCGCTCCACCGCCTGCTCGATGGCCCCCGTCTGCAGCGGGGACCGGCCGAGGACGTAGGCCGGAAAGGTAGCCTCCGGTAAGACGACGAGGTCGGCCGTCGCGGCCGCTTCCCGGACCGCCGCAACCGCGCCCCGAACCGAATCGGCGAATTGCGAGCGGTCGTGCGCCCGAAGCTGCAATGCCGCCACGCGGACCGGACCCATCATGCTCGCGACACGTTCGAGGTGCGAAAAGCTCTGCCCCTACCCCCCGAGCCGAGGAGGCATAGGGGCCTACGGCGCGAAAGGAATCCTCCTCAAAGGGCTTCCCGGCTATGAGGGAGCCCGAAGGAGTATTGGCAAGTGACACGCGCGATTACCACTTTTTCGCTCGCGGCTATGATCGCTGGAGCCGTCGCATTGGGGATCATGCCCACATCGACGCCGGCGATCGCCGCCGCCCCCCAGCCCACACCAACAACCGCCGCGTCGAAGTCAAAAAACAAGGACGTTTGCGGAGCGACCATGAGCAAGTGGGCGCACCTTCAGTGCGAGGAATTCCATGCCTCGGCGCCCGGCGACGAGTATTTCGGACGCATGAAGATGAGCTATCTCGGCATCGACAACACGTACAAGGACGGCGCCATTAGCGCCGGAGCTTACACGATCGATCCGCATCTCATCTCCAAGCTCGATTTCGCCACCGAAGCGCTGCGGCGTTGGGCTGCAAAATATCCGAACGATCCGCAACTTGCGCGCACCTACTATCTCGGCATCCTCGTGTTGAAAAAAGTCTACACGCAAGGTGAGCAGCAGACGGCGTGGCAGTTCATGCAGATTCTCGTCACCAAATATAAGAGCACGTACTTCGGCAAGACGATCAAGGCGAGTTTGGCCAGCGACGGGTTCACGGAGCACTGGTTTGCCCTCGCGCAGGTCTGTCCGACCCCGCTTCCGCCGGGCGTGATGCCCGAAACGACGCCGGCGGCAACGCCGTTACCGTCGCCCGACCCCAGTCATCCCGCCGTCGACCTGATCACGCCGCCGTGCGTGCAATCGTCCGACGCTCCGTAAAGCGGTAGGATAGCAAAAGCCCCTGCGGGATGCAGGGGCTTTTGATTCGCGGCGGTGCTGAAGCTTTAAAGCTTCAGGCCGATGCCCGCATAGGGGCCATATTCGGAGAATCCAACCGGAGCTGCATTGTAATTCCAGCCGCGGTCGCCCAAGAATCCGGCTTCGATGTAGAGCGGGAATCCCGGGAACGTGTATGAGACTCCGAGGTCGTACTTCAGAATGTCGTAGGCAACGTTGTACGAGCAGGTGCTGCCGGTCGGACCGTTGCCGCAGGCGAGCGGCGTACTCGTATAGTTTCCGTTGACGCCGAAGAAGTACAGAACGCTTCCGTAGAATGAGAAGACGCGGTCGAGGTCGGGCAGTTTTTCCAGGCCCACGCCGGCGCCGTCCTCATGCGGATAGCCGTAGTTGTTATTGCGCCACATGTATCCGCCCACGACGTAAATGCGGGGTTTGAGTACGCGGATACCGACGCGTGCGTCGAAGTCGTAGTCACGGCCGATGAAGGCCGGAACGGACGACTGGCCGAGTCCGCCGATCGTGGTGACGTAGCAGTCGGCGCCTCCGCAGTTATGCTGCCAGTTCCACTGACGATAATCCACCTCGACCATGAACGGTAGGTTCATGACCGGGATTTCGATCGCGCCGTGCAAGCGATACGAGAAACCGCCGTTGTTGTTGTCGCTGCTCGCGCCGTTGACGAACTCGTTGTAGACCTTCGGCGAGATAATGTAGTCGCCGGCGACGTAGAAGTCGTAGTACGGCGCAGCCGAGGGCACCGGCGTCGGAGTCGGTGGCGGCGGCGGAGCCGGCGGCGGCGGAGCCGGCGTGGGCGGCGGGGTCGGCGGGATGTAACGAACCACGACGAGACGGCGGTCCGGCACCCACTGAACGTATGCACCCATGCCTTCCGAAATCACGCGAACCGGTACGAGGACGGTCCCTTGATAGATGATCGGCGGCACGTCCAGCGGACGCGACTCGCCGTTGATGACGACCTCCGGCTTACCGACGGTCACCTTGACCTCGGCGCCGGCTTTGCTGACCGTCACGGTCTTGCTGCCTGCGTCGTACGACACAGTTGCGCCCATTTGCTCGAACATAGAGCGAAGCGGGATCAAAAGCGTTCCCCCGCGCACCAGCGCGGCGAGTACGCGGCCCTGCTTCAGGACATCAGGCTTGGCATAGACGTGGTGGTCATTGAAGAGAATCGGATACTGACCCGACGGCGGGGACCCGAAATTCGCCGGCGGAGCAGCCATCGCACCCCCGCCCTGTGCGACCGCGTTGGTTCCAATGTTGCCATGCGACGCTCCAGGCTGGGCTGCGACTGCGTTGAATCCAAGCCCGGCTGCCATCAGCACGGTCAGGATTCCAGTGCTCAGTCGCTTCAATGTGTCCTCCTAGCTGTTAATTGAGCATTAGGCCTAACCGTCCGGGCCCTGCGGGCCCAGGCCGGTAAGTACCTTCGGCGTCCTTTTCGGGGACGGGCGATTGCCTCCCCTGCAGTAGGAGGCTACTCAGGCCAGCTTTTCGCGCAGCTTTGCCAGGAACTTGGCTTTTTCGATGATGTACCGTTCATGGGTCCCCTCGGCTACTGCTTCCTGCTCGTCGAAGACTTGAACGGCGAAGCTGATACGCGGTCCGTCGAGCATGACGACCTCGACTTCGGTGCGCACGATAAAGCCGACGGGAACGGGCTTTCTGTGTTCGAGATCGATGTGCGTTCCGAGGGTGACTTGACCGGTCCGCAAGATCGGCTCGACGCAATGGATAGCCGCGCTCTCGACAAGCTGAACGAGCATCGACGTCGAGAGGACGTCGACGCCCTTGTTCCCCGCCTTCTCGGCGGTCATCCACTCCTCGACGCGGCTCTGAAGGCTATACGAGCGGCCGATGTCGAGTTTCGCGCTCATTGCCCCCCGGAGATACGCCCTGCAGCCGATTACCTCATGCCGAGGTTCCACGGGAGGGTCCTTTGAATCAAAGCCCCTCGGGCGCCGTATATGAGAGGATGCAGGACCGCACTTCTAAGGATCGATTTGTAGGGAAAGAGATACTCATTATGACACCCCTCCCCGTTTCGTTGAGAGCGACGCTATTGGCGCTTGCGGCGACCGCGGCGCTGCCGTCTTGGCCGCTTGCGGGAAGAAGGCGCCGCCGGCGGCGCCTCCGCTCACCGTCGACGCCGCTCCCGCGACGCGACAGAACATCGCGACGTTCGTTACCCTCGACGGACAGATTGCGCCGCTGGATCAGTCGACGCTCGCGTTTCAGCAGAGCGGCACGATTCTCAAGATCAACGTGAACATCGGCGACATGGTTCACAAGGGCCAGCTCCTCGCGACGATCGACCCCCGTACCCTGGAAGCTTCGCTCGCGCAGGCACGAGCGCAGGAAGCCCAATACTCGGCCGCCGCGCAGGGCTCGGTCGTCGGCTATCCGGTACAGGTCCAAACCAACGAGGCCGCGGTGCAAACCGCGAAGGCCAATCTCGAGAATGCCAAGCTCGTCTACGATCAAAACAAACAGCTCTACAAGCAGGGGTACGTTTCGGAAACGACGCTGGCGCAATCTCAAGCGAATTACGTACAGGCGCAGCAGACGTACAACAACTCGGTCGTCGGGTTGCGCAACAACGTCGTCAGCTATCAGAACGTCAAATCGCAGCAGGCCCAGGCCGTAGCGGCGGGGGCGCAAGCGCAGCTGCTCGCGACGCAGCTCTCGCAAACCTATCTCTACTCGCCCTACGATGCCGTCGTCGCAAACCGCTTGGTCGATCCCGGCGCCTACGCTTCGCCGTCGCAGCCGGTCTTGCAGGTGGCGCGGGTCGACAGGGTCTGGATCAACGTCAACGTCCCCGACGAGGATCTCGCGTACGTGCATCCGGGCGTCAACGTCACGTATGAATCGACCTCGATTCCGGGCCGGACGTTCAGCGGGCCGGTGCAAACCGTGAACCTGGTGCCGACGTCCGGCACGCTCTCGTACCTCGCGCGTCTCGAAGTCCGAAACCCGGGTTACGTTTTGCGCGGAGGCATGCTCGTAACGGTAACGGTGACCAAAGCCCATGCCGCCGGCGCGATCGTCGTGCCTCGCAGCGCGGTCGCGCAGACTCCGGGCGGCAACGTGGTTTACGTGGTCGCCAACGACAAGGCGCAGGCGGTTCCGGTGCGCGTCGGCGTCCAGACCGACACGCTCTCACAAGTGATCAGCCCGCAGATTCAGCCGGGCACCGTCGTGGTCACCACTCGTCCCGACGCTCTCAAGGACGGAAGCGTGGTTGCGGTGAGCAACGGAAACGCTCCCGGCGCGCCGGTGCACTGAGGTGGGGCGAGGACGCATTCGCGCGCGCGGATTGATCGCAGCGCTGGCACTCGGATCTCTTGCGAGCGGAGTCGCGGCGGCTCAAAGCACGATCCCGGGCGAGCCGGGAATCCAAATGCCGTCGCCGCAGCCTCAGCCGACGATCAGCGGCACGCCGTTGCCATACCCGGCGTACGGCACGCCGGCTCCCGACGTGGCTGCGTTGCGGCCGAAGAAGGGCGTGCCGCGCTCGATCTCGCTCGCCGACTCGATCCGCATCGCGGTGGCGCTCTCACCGGCCTTTGCGCTCGACAATGCGCAATGGGCCTCCATCCACGCGAAGTACACGTCGTCGATACAAGCGCTGTACCCCGGGCTAAGCGCGACCGCGCAAATGGGCAAGACGTACACGAACGGTTCGAGCTCGACGACGAGCGCACTGGCTAGTGCGACGCCCCTCGCCGCTCCGACGGTGGCGCCGACGAAGGCGCCGTTCGGCGTCTACAGTCAAGGCACGTTCACGCAGGAGTCCGTCAACCTCATGGTCACTCAACTGATCTACGACGGCGGCCGGACCATTGCGGCGATCCGCTCGGCCAAGGAAGCCGACATTGCCGGCCGGGCCACGCTCTTGCGCGAGCTGCAAACGCTCGCGCTCAACGTTGCCAACGCCTACTACGGCGTTCTAGAGGACAATGCGACCGTTACCGCCGACGCGCAGCTCGTTCGCGAGTTCGAAGTCAACGAAGCTTCGACCGCGGCTCAGATTCGCAACGGCGCGGCGGCGCGCTCGGACATCGCCGCGGCACAATATCAAACGGCGCAGGCGAAGGGGAACCTCATAACGGCGCAAGGCACGGCGATCGGCGCTCAGGCGACTTTCGCTACCACGCTGGGGCTCGATGCCGATGCGGAGGTCGTACCGCAGGCGCTCGCGGCGCAGCCCGCGTCCCCGAATCCGAGCTACCAAGCCTCGCTCAAGCGCGCGTTCCTGATGCGTCCGGACTTTCTCTCCGCGGCCTACACCGTGCAATCGGACCAAGAGAATCTGCGCTATGCCAAGCTCGCCCGCTTCCCCGTCCTGAGCGCTGCGGCGAGCGACGGCGTGAGTCGCACCTTCACCGACTGCTACACGACGACCGCGCTCGCATCCAATGGCGTCAACGTCCTGCCCGTGTCGTATTGCCCGGGGCCCGCGGGTTGGTCCAACGACAAGGCCCTGGGGCTGAACCTCAGCATTCCCATTTACGATCAGGGCGTGACCAACTACAATGTCGCCGTTGCCGCGTCGCAGCTCGATCAGGCGGTCGCAACGTTCAACTCGACCAAGCTCACGGTCGAGTCGGACGTACGCTCGGCGCTGGCCACCCTGATCTCCGCGCGCGCCGCCCTGGTCCAGGCAAAGTCGGAGTTGACCTCGGCGCAGGTAACGCTCGATGCGACGCAGGCGCAGTATCGAGTCGGAGCGACCACGATCCTCAACGTGGTCACCGCCGAAGCAAATCTCACGACCGGTCAATCGGCCTATATCAGCGCGCTCTACGGCGTCTACACCGCCTATCAAAACTATCTGTACGCGACGGGCATCAGCGACGTCCAAGTTTAGCGAAGCCGCCGGCGCCCGATGATTCGCGGCGCACCGCAAACCCCGGCGACGATGTCGGATCCGGTGAATGCGGCGATCCTCGCGGTTGCGGAAGACCGTCTGTCGGGCTTCCAGACCGATCCCTTCGGCGAGATCGCCGCGCGCAGCGGCGTACCGGTCGAGACGGTGATCCAACGCGTCATCGCGATGTTGGAGGCCGGCACGATTCGGCGCGTGCGCCAAACCTTGCTCGCAACGAATCTCGCCGGCGGCGCGCTCTGCGCCTGGGAAGTCGGCCCGGGGGAGCTCGACGCAGCCTTCGACTACATGTTTGCCCAGGATCCGTTTTCCGGGCACGTCGTGATTCGAACGACCGATGCGGTCTCCGCGGGAAGCAGCTACCGGCTGTGGACGACGCTCAAGGTGCCCCAGGGCTTCTCGCTGCGCAAGCACGCGCGCTGGCTGTGCGACCGCGTCGGAGCCGAGCGCTTCCGTTTGATGCCGGCGAAGATGCTTTTTGCGCTGGGCGTCGGCCACGTTCGCCGCCGCGGCCTCGAAGCGGGTGCCCGCGCCGCGGAGCTTGCGCAGCCGTTGCGCGCATCGGTCGTCCGCCTGAGCGAGCGTGACTGGCGCGTGCTGGTTGCGCTCAAACGCGAGTTCGCTCCCGGGGAATTGATTCGCGACCTTTGGGACGCACGGGCCCGCGAGGCCGGGGTCGATCTCGAGACGTTCGTTTCCATCGCGCGATCGCTCGACGAGCGCGGCGTCGTCGGACGCTTTTCGACTTTTTTGGAACACGTCAAGCCGACCGCCGGAAACGAGCGCGCGACCCGGTACAACGCGCTTTTTCACTGGGCCGTGCCGGCCGGGCGCGAGATCGCGGCGGGCTGCGAGATAGGGCGGCACTACGTCGTCACCCACGCCTACTGGCGCGAGGGCGGCCCGGAGTTCCACGACGTCAACGTCATGGCCGTGGCTCACGGAATGGAGAAGGCGGCCCTGCTCGCACACAAGACCGCCATCGACGCGCACCTGCGCGAGGCGGGCATTGATTTCGCTTACACGAATGTTTTTTGGGGAGGCCGCAGCGAGATCAAGCCATCGGAGATCGCGCCGGCGGCCTATTACGAGTTTTGCCGCAAGCACGGCATCGACCCGGATGCGATGCGCGCGGACGACGCCGACGAGGGAGGAGCCTGCGCATGAGTTCGAAGTCCCGGTGCCTGGCAGTCGCGTTGGCTTCGGCCATATCGATGACGGGCTGCACGAAGGTCTCCACCGGCGGAGAAGCCGGCACGCGTCATGCGTGGACGATTCCGGGCGTCTTCCGATTCTCGGAGGCCAGCGATCCCAAAGGCCTCAATCCGGTGCTCGACTCCGCATCGCCGACGCTCGATCTGTCGATGTTCATCTTTTCGTGGACGATTCGCTACGACGCCAAGGGGCGGCCGGTGCCCGATGCGTTGCGCGAGGTTCCGACCGTCGCCAACGGCGACGTCAGCAAGGACGGACTGACCCTGAAGTACAAGCTCCGGCCGAACATCGAGTGGCAAGACGGCGTACCGCTCACCTGCGACGACCTGAAGTTCACCTGGCAAGTCGTGATGAACACTCACAACAACGTCGTCACGACCGACGGCTACAAGGACATCGGAAGCATCGACTGTTCGGATCCGCACGTCGCCGTCATCCACATGAAAAAGCTCTACGCGCCGTACCTGCAGCAGCTATGGAGCGTCAACGGCAACGCGCCCATTCTGCCGCGGCACTTGCTCGCCAAATATAACGACGACAAAGGCTCCTTCAACACGGCGCCGTACAACGCGTTGCCGGTGGGCAGCGGGCCCTTCAAAGTCGTCGCGTGGGACCGCGGGCAAGAAGTCCGAATGGTCGCAAATCCGTATTTCTACCTCGGGCCGCCAAAGCTCAAGGAAGTCGTCTACAAGATCCTTCCCGACGAGAACACCGAGGAGACGCAGCTTCAAACGCACGAGATCGACATGCTCGCCACGGGGTCGGGGATGAAGTGGCCGCAATATGCCGCGCTGGCGGCCGACCCTCGCAACGGACTCGTCGCGATCCGGGTCGACTCGTTTCTGTTTTCGCACGTCGACTTCAATCTTCGTCATCCGATCGTGAGCGACCGCAACGTTCGCGTCGCGCTCGCCTATGCGACGAACCGGCAGGAGATCATCGCTAAAATACTTCACGGGTCGGCGGTTCCCGCCGAGACGGATCAGAGCCCGAAACTCTCGTGGGCCTACACCAACGATGTGACGCATTATCCGTACGACCCCGCGAAGGCGCGAGCGATTCTCGATGCGGACGGGTGGAAGGTGGGGCCCGACGGCGTCCGCGTCAAGGACGGGCAGCGCTTGGAGTTCACGCTCAGCACTCAGACGGAGTCGACGTACGGCAAGGCGCTCCAAACGTTTCTGCAGCGGGAGTGGCGGGAAGTTGGCGCCCAAGCCGACGTCAAGAACTATCCGACCAGTCAGTTCTTCGACAACTCGAGCAGCGGAATTCTGCAAGGCGGCCATTACGACGCGGCCGGCTTCAGTTGGTACGGCGCCGCCGATCCGGACGATAGCCCGATCTACTCGGCGGATAACTTCGCTCCGCACGGACAGAATGCGATGTTTTGGGGCAATCGCATCGCCACCGACGCAATGAACGATGCGCTCAAAACGGTCGACCAGGCACGGCGCAAGCGCGATTACGTGATCGTGCAGCAGCAACTCACGCTCGACGTACCGACGCTCATCATCAACTTTGCTCGCGTCCCGTTCATCTACAACAGCGACTTCAAAGGATTCGATCCGTCGCCCGTCATCTCGGCGTTCTGGGACCCTTGGAACTACTCGATTTAAAATTTCAAGCAACGCGCAAAGGAGCTCGCCTGTAATGAAAAAGATTTCGCCGCTCGCCGTCGCGATCGTTTCGGTGCTGCTCTGCTCCTGCACGAAAGCGGGGACGAGCTCGGTAACGCCGCACTATCTCACGGTCGCCGACGGCAGCGGTGACGTTCCGACGCTCAATCCGCATCTCTTCACCGAACTGACGCTGGGCTTCATCTCGCAGATGACGCAGGCGTACTTGGTCAAGTACGACGAGCGCAACCGCCCGTACCCCGAGCTGCTTACCGTGATTCCGACGCAGACGAACGGCGGGATCAGCAAGGACGGCGATACGATTACCTGGCATCTGCGGCGGGGCGTGCGTTGGTCGGACGGAGCGCCGTTCACGGCCGACGACGTCGTGTTTTCGACCAAGGCGGTGCTGAACCCGAACAACAACGAAGTTGGGCGCGACGGCTGGAATCTGATCACGAAGATCGACGAGCCGGACAAATACACGGTGATCTACCATCTCAAGCACCCGTACTCGCCGTACGTTCCGACCTTTTTCGGGAGCGCCGGCGCCAATCCCGACGTTCTGCCAAAGCACCTGCTGGGGCAGTATCCGAACATCAATCACGTTGCGTACAATGCCAAGCCGGTGGGCATAGGGCCGTTTCGTATCGCCGCTTGGAAGCGCGGCGACAGCATCGAGCTCGAACCGAATCCCTATTACTTCCGGGGCACGCCGAAGCTTGCGCACATCACCTACAAGCTCATCCCGTCGTACGATACCTTGCTGACGGCGCTGCAGACCGGCGAGGTCGAGCTTTGGCCGCAGGTTCCGGGCTCGTACCTCGTTCAAGCGAAGGCGCTGACCCAACTGCACACCGACGTGCAGCCCAGCGTTCTTTACGCGCACCTCGACTTCAACGTAACGCGCCCGCTCGTCAGCGACCTGCGCGTTCGCGAAGCGATCCGCTACGCGATCGACCGGCGGCGGATCGTCGAAAAAGTCGCGCATGGAAACGGCATCGTTCAAGATAGCACGATCTCGCCGGTCTTGCCCTTTGCTCCCAAAGACATTCCGTTCGCCGAGCACGATCCGAGCCGGGCGCAGCAGTTGCTGGACGCCGCGGGATGGAGAGTGGGGCCGGGCGGGGTTCGTGTCAAAAACGGCAAGCGGCTCTCGCTGGAGTTTCCGTATTTTACCGGCGCCTCGACGGCGGACGAGATCGTGGAGCTCGTTCGTCAGGACCTGCGCAAGGTCGGGATCGAGATCGAAACGCGAAAATACGCGCCGGCGGTCTTTTTCGCGCAGTACCAAAACGGCGGCATCGTCTACGGTTCCAAGTGGGACATGACGATGTTCACCTGGCAAGATCTCCCGAACACCGACATTTCGAATCTGTTCGAGTGCAACCAGATTCCGCCCAACGGGCAGAACGTCTTGCACTATTGCAATCCGAAGCTCGACGCGCTTCTCGAGGAAGTCAAGCACACGTACGACGAGCGAAGGCAGGCCGCTCTCCTGGACCAAGAGATGCGCATCATCGTCGCGGACGTCCCGACGATCGTTTTGGACATACCCGACATGGGCTACACGTACGATCGCAATCTCACCGGGTTCCATCCGGGAGCGTTTACGCCGTTCGACGACATGCTGAATGTCGACATATAGCGTAGGCGAGCAGCGCGCAGCCGAGCAAGGATAGCGCGCGGAGCCCCGCCCAGGCGGGCACCTGCGCGAGCAAGCCGGTTGCGCGCTGCTCGTTCGCCCATTGCGTCGCGATTGGTGCGACCGGCGCGTGAAGGGCGCGCAGCGCATCGGGCCAAACCGGCGCCGGGTGCCCGACTGCCAACCAGGCGGCCGCGGCAAAGACGAACGAAAACGCAATCGCCGCCACCAGCGCGCCGCGCGCCCTCGAATTCTTTCCCAACGCCGCGAAAGCGGCGAAGACGGCCGCCGCGAGCAGTGCGCTTTGTGGAATGCCCGAAGGGCGCTGCGCCAGGCCGAGCCAGTCGACGGCGACGAGCAGCGTTCCGGCGAGTGCGATCGAGCGCGTCATTCCGGCGGTTCGCAGCGCGCACCAAAGGGCCGCGGCGTACGCTACGACGAGGTCGTGTTCGTGAAAGAATCCTGCGACGAACGGCGTGAGCGCCGCGAACGCGGCGAAGCGCGCAAAACCGTCGCGCACGCGGAGCGCGAGGACGATCGCGGCGGCGATCGACAGGAGCGCGACGATCGCCGCCGCCGCGATCGCGGCGACGGGCGTTGCGCCGAAACCGAAGACGACGGACGCCGGAGTGAGTTGAATGGCGACGAAACGCTCGGCCGCGGCGTGTGCCGAGATGACTCGCGCGTACGCGAGCGGCCACGCCCAGCCCGCCGCGAGCGCGCCCAGCAGATAGGCCGCGAGCACGCCCAGTGCGATCGCGAGCGTTTGCCGATTGCGTCCGATTTGCGAGGCGAGCCCGAGCGACGCGTTGGGTTGAGCGAAAGAGACGCATGCGGCCGCCGCTGCAAACGAGGGCGAGCGCGCGCCCGATGCCGCGACGAGCGTCGCGGCGGCGAATGAGGCCAGCGCAAGCTGACCGAGAGCGAGATCGCTCGTGATCGGCCCAAAGGCAAGCGCCAGCGCGAGCGCCGCGAGGAACTGCGCGAGCGTCGGACGCACGGTGCCGTAGAGCGCGGCGGCGACGAGCGCCAACAGAAACGCCGCGAGCATCGCCGACCACAGCACGGCGGCAGCCGCGTACGGCAGCCGCGCCAGGGCCGCCCAAACGAGCAGCGTGGCGGGCGTACCGACGAACGGCAAAACCTCGTTGCGTCGCGCGTCGACGCCGTCGACCATGCGTTCCGCGTTCCAGATCGAGCGTCCGTACGGGTCGGCATGCGCGTTCCAGGTGCGCCCCGCCGCCCAGTAGGCTTCGAAGTCGCGCAAGACCGGGCCGCCGGTGGAGTGAGGACGCACCGCAAGAACCGCGATCGCGATGCACGCGAACGCAAGCGCCGGTAGCCGGTCGCGTCTCACCAGCCCAACGCACCTGCGGCGCTTTGAGACGCGTTCGCGTGCGATTGCGCCATCACGAGGAAGAGGCCCAGCACGGTCGCGAGGTACCAGACGCTCACGCGCGCGCGCGCCCCCAAGGTCATCCGCGCGGCGCGGGGGTCGACGTGCCCTCGCCACGCCGCAATCATCGCCGGAAGGCCGAGCGCGCCGATGATCACGACGAAGAGCACCGGCACGTGCAAAAAGACCGCAACCGCAACGAAGAGCGAAAAGCCGATGATCCACAGCGGCGGCCAGAGCGCCCCGATGACGCGGCCGCCGTCGAACGGCGGCATCGGAATCATGTTGAAGAGATTCAAGAACGCGGATAGGTCGGCGCACGCGTACCAAAAGCGGTCCTTCTCCGCGTCGCCGATGGCATAGCAGACGGCCGCGAGGCCCAGTCCGACGAGGGGTCCGGCCAGGGCGATATAGGCGTCCTGTTCGAGATCGGGCGGCGCCGCGCCGGCGGTGAACGCGCCGAGCAGCGGTACGAATGTCGGCAATTTTGCCGGCAAGCCGTATGCGCGAAAGGCGAAGTAGTGCCCGAGCTCGTGGGCGAGCAGGAGCAGGATGACGACGACCGCCAGCTTCCAGCCGAAGAGTAGGACGTAGACCCAGAGCGAGAGCAGGAAGGTCCAACTGACCGCGAAGAGCTTGCTCCCGATCAAAAAGAGAAACTTGAACTTGAGTAGGAAGGCGGCGATTGCGGCGAGCAGCGCGCCGAGGCCGCCGCGGCGGCGTTGCGCGTCTTTTGGGGATTCGGGCTGCGGGTCCGCGGGCGGGAGGTATCGCACGAAGACCTCTTCAACCGCATCGCGTGCCGGTCATCGTGATCGCCGGCGCAACCGTCGCGGACCTCGGCCGCCGACCAAGAGCCGGCGGCGCAGCCGGAGAAGAAAACGCCATGCTCAACGAACCGATCGAGCGCCTCATCCGCGATCCGAAGGAGTTCACGCGCGACGTTCGCTTCCCCGACCCCGCGCAAATTCGCATCTACGACGAGACGCTGCGCGACGGCGAACAGATGCCGGGCGTTTGTTACGCGCCGTCGCAGAAGCTCGAGATCGCCAAGGCGCTGGCCGGCGTCGGCGTCCACATCATGAGCGTCGGCTTTCCGGCCGCGTCGGAGGGCGATCGCCGGACGCTTCAGCTCGTGATGGGGGCAAAGCGCCGCGGCGAACTCGGCGATGCCGAGATCGTCGTGATGTGCCGAAGCAATCGAAACGACATCGACGTGACCGTCAAGACGTTGCGCGACGCCGGCGTCGAGCCGTGCGAGGTGACGTTCTTCATCTTTACCAGCGGCAGCGATCTGCACTTGAAATACAAGATCGGCAAGACCCTCCTGCGCTACGAAGGACGCGACGAGCGGGAGTGGCTCGAGCTGCCGCTTGACTTCTACCGTTCGGCGAACATCCGGCTGCAGTGCGACGCGATCCGGCACGCGCGCGAGTGCGGAATAGACCGTGTCGAGTTCGGGGCCGAAGACGGCAGCCGCGGCGACGTCGCGTACTTCATCGAGTACTTCAAGGCGGGCTTGGCGGCGGGCGGTACGCGCCCGGCGTGGCCCGACACGGTCGGAACGCTGACGCCCGAAGCCACGCGCTGGTACTGCTCGCGCATCGTCGCGGGATTGCCCGACGGGCTGCCGATCGTCGCGCATCTGCACAACGATTACGGCCTGGGGACGATCAACGCAATCACCGCCGCCTCGTGCGGGTTCAAAGTCATCTCCGTGACGGCGAACGGCTACGGCGAGCGCGCGGGCAATGTGAAGCTGCACGAGTTTGCGGTCGCGCTCCGCGTGCTCTACGGCATCGAGCTGCCCGGTTTCAGATACGACAAGCTGCGCGACTTGGCGCGCTTCATGGAACGCATGAGCGGCATCCCGCTGCAGCAGCACGAGCCGATCGTCGGCGCGAAGGTCTTCGCCCACGAGTCGGGCATCCATACGCAGGCGATGTTGATCGATCACCGCATGTACGAAGCGGTTCCGGGAGAGCTCGTCGGCGCCCGGACGACCTGGGTCTTCGGCAAACACACCGGCGCGGCGCTGGTCGAAGATACCCTGCGCCGTGAGCGCGAGCGCCTCGTTCGCGCCGGAGTCGAACCAACGCCGGAGCTCGCGCACCGCGTCACCGGCGAGGTCAAACGCTTGCGCGAGGAGCGCGCGGCATCGAGCAAAAGTGAAGAGACGATCGAGCTGTACGAAGCGGCAATGCGCCGGCTCTCGCTCGACGAGAACGACGTCGTCGAGATTGCCATCGCGCTGGGATCTCCGACGGCCGCAGCACACTAGTGTGCCGAACCGTAAATGGCGTCACGCCATCGCGCCGAGACGCCAGGCGGCCACGAAGGCTTTGAAGAGCACTGCATAGTCGTCGTGGACGAAACGCACGCCGCGTGCGCCGGTCCGTTCGAAGCCCGGAATCGTCGCGACGAGATGGGCTTGGGCGGTCGTGACGAGCTGCACCTCGAGCGCGAAGGGCGGATCGAAGCGAAATGGCTTGGCGCCGCCGGCTTCGCGCACGGCCCGTTCGGCGACGCTTCGAATCGCGCGCCGCGCGGCGTCGGGGAGCATCGACGCGGCGGCAAAGTTTCCGATCGAATCCTTGACGATCACGCCGCGAACCCAGGGCATCTGCTCCTGGACGCCTTCGACCGTCGTGCGATCGCCGGTCACGACCAACAGGGGAACGCCGTAATGGCCGAGCAGACCCGCGTTGATCGTCGCCTCGCTGCAACGCAGGTCGTTGATGCGGACCTCGTAAACGACCGACGGCGTGTACGTGTGGCAAAGAACTGCATCGGCGTCGCCCGCGGCGCCGTGATAACCGATGAAAAAGGCGCCGTCGAAACCGTTGCCGGCGTCTTGCACCATCGACAGCGGCTTGCGATTGCCGAAAATCACGCGTACGCCGGCGGGAAGTTCGTCGAGAAGAAGATTACGCATGGCTCCGTGCGAGTCGTTGACCAGAACCTCGTCCGCGCCGCCCGCGCGCGCGCCTTCGATGGCGCTTACTATCTCGCGGGTGTAATACCGGCGAAAGATCTCGAAGTCGCGATGTGGCGTTCGCGCGTCAACCTGCTCCCAGGCGCAGATTCCGGCAACGCCCTCCATGTCGCCGGAAATATAGAGCTTCACGCTTCGTCCCTCGTCCTTCGACTTTGCGGATGAGAAGCTCGGGACGGCAGGCTGGGCATGACGCGGTGCTTCATGCGATCGGGTTGGCGGCGGCAGCGATGCGGGTCGCCGCGATGAAGGCTTGGAGTAACGCCGGGTACTCGCGGGATTCAAAACGCACGGCGCGGCCGCCGATGCGTTTGAATCCCGGCATCAGCTCGATAAAGTCGGCGTGCTCGACGCCGGCGGTTTCGAGGGTCAACTCGAACGGCGAATCGAAAACGAACGGGCGGGCTTGAGCGATGCGACCCATCGCTTCACGCGCACCGGCGCGAATGGCGTCGCACGCGGCCTGCGGAGTGAGGGAGTTCACCGCGGAGAAGCCGATCGCGTCCTTTACCGCGACGCCGACCGCCCAAGGCAGCTCGCGAACGACTTCGCTCACGATGGTGCGATCGCCCGTGATCAGAACGACGGGAACCCCGTAGCTTCCGGCGAGCGCGGCGTTGAGCGTGGCTTCGCTGCACGGCTTGCCGTTGACGGCAACGGAATAGATCGCTTCGCTGAAGGTGTGCGCGAGGGTCGCGCAGTCACCTGCCTTTGCGTGATAGCCGGTGAAGAAAGCCGCATCGACGCTCGAATTGAGTCCCTGCATCATGCTCCACGGTTTGGGCGCGCCGGAGATGACCCGCAAATCGCCGGCGGCGGGTAACTCGTCGAGTAACAAGTTGCGCATCGACCAGTGGGCGTCGTTGACGATCAGCGCGGCGGCTCCGCCCTGGCGTGCGCCCTCGATGGCCGCGCCGACCTCGCGCGTCATGTAGCGCCGAAAGACGGGATACTCGTACGCATCGCCCGGATCGCACTGCTTCCACGAGCAGATGCCCGCCGTTCCCTCCATGTCGCAAGACATGTACACGTTCATGATGCCGTCACTCGCGCAGCGCTTCGCGGGCCTGCGACAGCCCGGTCTGCGCGGCGACGTTGCGCGGATTGGCTCGGAGGGCCCGTTGATAGAGTGGGATCGCTTCCCGGAAGAGGTTGGCGGCGAGATACATGTCGGCGAGCTGCGTGAGCGCTACGTCGTCGTGAGGATGCGCGGCAATCCGCGCGCGCAGCGTTGCAAGCTGCGCCGCGACCGGCGCCGGCGGTCCGCCTTCGACGGCATCCTGCGAACCCTGGCGCGGGAGCGCCGTGCTCGTTTGCGCGCCGGCGACTTTGCCGAAGACCGAGCCGGTAACGCCGAACCCGGCCGCCACCAAATAGGCCATCGTCCCGAGGAAGATCGCCGCGAGGAGCGTGGCGATCGGAACGTAGATGTTCGGCGGCAGACCGCTGCGTTCGACTTCGGGCACGATGATTCGGTTGGACGCTCGACGAACCAAATCATGCGTGACCCACGCGCTCCCCGGCGAAGCCGACCTTCAGCTCCTCTTCGCGCGTTTGAACTGCGAGTTTTTCAACGGCGAGGCGCCGGATTGCAAGATTCATTACAACGAGCGTTTCTCCAACTGTGCCGGGCGTACGACGTACGGCCGTCAGCCGTTGGTCGTCGAGCTTTCGGCCAAACATTTTCGGCGGCATCCCGAGGCGTTGGAAGAGACGCTGCTGCACGAGATGATTCACGCTTGGTGCTACGCGAAATTCCGCGATACCGGGCACGGGGCTCGGTTCAAACGCAAGATGCAGGAATGCGGCTTGACGTCGATCTACCACGACCTCGGCAACGCCGCGCCGCTGAAGGAATCGAGCAAGCGGTTCATCCTACGATGCGAGCGCTGCACCTTCGAAGTGCTCCGGCGCGAGCCGCCGCGCCGGCCCGCGAGCTGTCCGCGCTGCAACAAACGTCGCTTCGACGAACGGTATCCGCTGGCAATTTACGAGGTGATGGAGTTGCGAGCCGCCGGTAACAGCGTCGAGGGCGTGCGCGCCGCGCGGAAAGGTCCGGCACGATGACGAAGTCCGTGGCGATGCGTACCGAAAGCGACTCCATGGGGAAGATCGACGTCCCGTCCGATAAGTATTACGGCGCTCAGACGGCGCGCTCGCTCGTTCACTTCGACATCGGCGAGCCGGCGTGGCCGCGCGACGTGATGCCGCGGCAAGTAATCGCGGCGATGGCCGTGCTGAAGAAAGCCGCGGCAATCGTGAATCGCGATCTCGGGAAGCTCGGCGAGGAGAAGATGCGTTTGATCGTTCGAGCCGCCGAGGAGGCGGCCGAAGGAAAACTCGACGCGAATTTTCCCTTACGGGTGTGGCAGACGGGCTCCGGTACGCAGACGAACATGAACGTCAACGAGGTCATTTCGAATCGCGCGATCGAGTTGGCCGGTGGCGAAATGGGTTCGAAAATCCCGATTCATCCCAACGATGACGTCAATATGTCGCAGTCCTCCAACGACACGTTCCCCACGGCGATGCACGTCGCCGGGGCGCAAGCGATGGCGGCGATGCTGCCCGCGGTGAAAGCGCTGCGCGACGCGCTGCATGCCAAGGCCAAAGGCTGGTCGCACATCGTCAAGGTGGGGCGCACGCATCTACAGGACGCGACTCCGCTGACCTTGGAGCAAGAGTTCTCGGGCTACGTCACGCAGCTCGATCGCGCGATGGCCGCCTGCAGGGAGGCGCTGGATCCGCTCTACGACCTGGCGATCGGCGGCACCGCGGTAGGGACCGGGCTCAACGCGCACCCGCAATTCGGCGAGCGGACCGCGGCCAAGATTGCCGAGTTGACCGGTTTGCCGTTCCGGTCGCACCCGAACAAGTTCACCGCGCTTGCCTCACACGACGATTTCGTCTTTGCCTCCGGCGCGCTCAAGATGCTAGCCGCCGCTCTGATGAAGATTGCCAACGACATTCGCTGGCTCGCATCGGGCCCGCGGGCCGGGATCGGCGAGCTCGTGCTACCGGAGAACGAGCCGGGAAGCTCGATCATGCCGGGCAAGGTGAATCCGACTCAGTCGGAAGCGATGACGATGGTCTGCGTGCAGGTGTATGGCAACGATCTAGCGATCGGCTTCGGCGCGTCGCAGGGAAACTTTGAACTCAACGTCTTCAATCCGGTCATCATCTACAATTTCTTGCACTCGACGACCCTCTTGCGCGACGCCTGCACGATGTTCCGCGAGCACGCAGTGGAGGGCCTTGCGGCTAACGAAGAGCAAATCAAAAGGTATCTCGACGAATCCCTCATGGTGGTCACGGCGCTCTCACCGAAAATCGGCTACGACAAAGCTGCCGCGGTCGCAAAGAAGGCGCATCACGAAAAGACGACGCTCAAGGCGGCCGCGCTTGCGCTCGGCCACGTGACCGAAGAAGAGTACGATCGCATCGTCGTTCCGAGAAGAATGACGTCGCCCGGATGACCCGAACGCCCGCCGGCAACGCAGACGTCCCGCCGCGAGCTACCGCCTACGACCCCGGAGCTCGGTAGTTGACGTGCTTTTTTGCGGCTTCGTCGATTTGTTCGGGCGTGAGAAGGACCGTCGCTCGCGTCCGGATCGCCCCCGTCGCCGAGACGGTCAGCGAAATCGCCGCCATCGCTTCCTGATCGGGAACGTCGACGATGAGGGCGGCGTCATCGGCGCCGAACGCGAAGTAAAATGCCTCGAGTTTTCCGTTGAACTGCGCGAGGACGTCGGCCGCCGCCTTACGCCGTGCCGAACCTCCGTCCTCGAGCACTCCCTTGGCGCCCTCGGCCGTATATGAAAGCTGGATCAAGAATTTAGGCATCGTGTTGCTCCTTCGATCTCATAGACCTCGACGACGCTTGACTTGTGCCAAGAGGCGGTGAATCCTTGACGGTCCGGGAAGGCGACGTCAGAGCTGCCGCCAGACGAGGGTGGCGGCCGCGACGACGAGAGCGATCGCGACCACGACGAGCAGCTGCGGCGAACGCAGACGGAGCGAGAGGCGCGCGCCGATCGGTCCGCCAAGCAATCCACCCGCGACGAGCGGAACGACGTCGCGCGCGACGATGTCGCGCTGCAGGGCGTGGACGACCAAACCGACCGGCGACGTGAGCAGAATCGCGAAGTGGGAAGTCGCGCTGATCGCATGCGCGGGCAGCTCGGAGAAGTAGAGAAAGGTCGGTACCAAGACGATGCCGCCGCCCAAACCGAAGAGGCTCGAGAAAAGTCCGACGACGAACCCCAGCGCCAAGGCGCCGCGATACGACATCCCCTTGATCGAGGTAACGCGCTCTCGTTCGACGCGCCCCGCCACCCGCCGCTGGGCATTCCAGATCATGTCGACCGCGACGGCAACCAGCAGCGCGGCGAGAATGGCGTCGAAGAGCCGCGGCGAGATGTGAAACGACGCGATCGCACCGAGCACGCCGCCGGGTAGGCCTCCGGCGGCGATGAGCAACCCGATCTTGAGATGAACGCGTCGCTGGAGCAGGTACGTGAAGGCGCCGCTCGCGCTGTTTGCCACGATCAAGACCAGCGACGTGCCGGCGGCGTACGCCGGCGCGAAGCCCAAGAAAATACGGAGGATCGGTACGAGGATGAAGCCGCCGCCGAGCCCGACCATGGAGCCGAAGACGCTGGCGACGAACGCGGCGGCGAAGAGCTCCAGTGCGAAGCGCACGCGGCGCTCGAGAGGTTAGCCGGCCCGGCCGAGGTAACGGCGGTCGCGCGTGTCGATGCGGATGACGTCCCCGCTTTCGACGAAGAGCGGAACCGCAACGGTGGCGCCCGTTTCGAGCTTGGCGGGTTTCGTCACGTTGGTTGCGGTGTCGCCGCGGAATCCGGGATCGGTTTGGACGATTCGCAGCTCTACGTGGGCCGGAAGGTCGACGCCGATCGGCGTGCCATCGTGAAGCTGAACGTCCACGACCATTCCGTCCTTCAGGAAGTCGGCAGGGTCGCCGATGAGGTCGCGCTGCAACGTGACGTTCTCGAACGTCTGCTGATCCATGAAGTGATAGCCGTCGCCGTCGTTATAGAGCATCTGCATCTGGCGGTTGTCCACGATGGCGCGCTCGAGCTTCTCGCCGGCGCGAAACGTGCGCTCGAGCGTGGTACCGGTCTTGACGTTCTTCAGGCGGGTGCGGACGAAGGCCGAGCCTTTCCCGGGCTTGACGTGAAGGAACTCGATGACGGTCCAGAGCTGGCCGTCGACGACGATGGTCACACCGTTGCGTAGGTCATTTGACGAAATCATCAGTTCCCCTCAGTACGGGCTGCAGCGAGGCAAGCCCTGGCGAAGGCCGGTTCGGCTAACCGTGCGGCCGGGAGAGGCGAATCGAGCTCTCGGCTCCGGTTCGAAGACGGCGAATGTTCTCGCGATGCGTGAAGAGAATCAGCAGCGCGGAGAAGACGCCGTAGAGCGTTTCAGGCAACGAACGGGTGACAGCCCAAATGGCGATCGGCGCGAGCACGCTGCCGAGCATGGATCCGACCGAGGAATAGCGAGTAACGAGCGCCCCGGCGAGCCAGCCACCGGCCGCAACCAGCCCTGCCGGCCAGCAGAGCGCAAAGATCGCGCCGAACGACGTTGCAACCCCTTTGCCTCCTTTGAAGCGAAGCCATGGCGAGAAGCAGTGCCCCAGCACGGCTGCGGCGGCGACGAGGGATGCGGGAGTCGCGCCGGAGGGGAGCGCCCACAGCGTCGGGGCAAAGCCTTTGAGGGCATCGAACAGCAGGACGGCGATTGCGCCGGCTCGCCCCAGCGCTCGCAATGCATTCATCGCGCCGATGTTTCCCGAGCCCACGCGCCGTATGTCGGTGCGATAGAAGAGTCTGCCGACGATGTAACCGAACGGAATCGATCCGATCAGAAAGGCGCCGGCTGCGGCGGCGACGAGGAACGTGATCGTCACCCTTCCTCGTCCTTTCGGCGCGCGCGAAACTCGAGCGTCAGCGGCACCCCTTCAAAGTCGAAGTGCCGGCGAAGCGTGTTCTCCAAGAAGCGCTTGTAATGCGGTTGGACGAGCTGCGGATCGTTGCAGTGAAAGACGAAGATCGGCGGGTGCGTTGCCGGCTGCGCGGCATAGTAAATCCGCAGGACTCCGGCCGCCGTCGCGGGTGCCGGATGTGCGAGGACGGCGCTGCGTATGGTGGCGTTGAGCTGCGCGGTGGGAATGCGCCGGTCGAGATTCTCGGCGACGTGCGCGACGATCGGCATGAGACTCCCCAGGCGGCGATGCGTCTTTGCCGAGAGAAACGTGATCGGTGCGAAGCCGGCAAAAGGTATCAGCTCGTGCACGACGCCGGCGAGTTCATTCTGGCTGATCTCGCCGCCTTGCTCGCGAACGAGGTCCCACTTGTTGCCGACGATGACGAGCCCCTTACGCTCCTCCAAGACGATGCCCGCGAGACGGCGGTCTTGGGTCATGACGCCGGCCATCGCATCGAAAACGAGCACGGCGACGTCGCAGCGGGCGATTGCGGCGAGCGAGCGCAGCGCGGCGTAGTATTCGATCGCTCCCAGTGCCTCGGGCTTCTTGCGAAAACCGGCCGTGTCGACCACCCGGAAGGAACCGTCGCGCCACCGGAAGAGCGCGTCAACCGCATCGCGCGTCGTTCCCGGGCTGTGCGAAACGAGGGTTCGCTCTTCCCCCACGATCGCGTTGACCAACGAGCTTTTGCCGACGTTCGGACGCCCGATCACCGCCAGCGCGAGTTCGTCGGCCGGCGTGGCGTCGGCCGCCGCCGGCAACAGCGCAACGATGCGGTCGAGCAAATCGCCGGTGCCCTCGCCGTGGATCGCCGAAACGGCAAGCGGTTCGCCGAAACCCAACGGGCTGAACTCCGCATAGATCGCTGACGCCGCGTCGGGCGCCTCGGCCTTATTTGCGACCAAAACGATGGGCCGGCGCTTGCGGCGCAGGATGGTCGCGACGTCGTCGTCGAGCGGATGGATGCCGGTTCGAGCGTCCACGACCATGACGATGACGTCCGACTCGTCGGCGGCAGCCTCGGCCTGCCGGCGAGTGGCATCGGCCAGCTCGATGCCGTGCGCCATGTCGGCATCCGGGTCGATCCCTGCCGTATCGACGATACTGAAGGACCGGCCACGCCAGTCGCAGAGCGCGTAGAGGCGGTCGCGCGTGACCCCGGGCGTATCTTCCACGATCGCCAGCCGGCGGCCAATCAGGCGGTTGAAGAGCGCGCTCTTCCCGACGTTCGGCCGCCCGACGATTGCGACCGTCGCCGGTTGGAGCATTCCTTCCCTTTCTCAATCGGCCGGCACGAGACCCATCGGCCGGAACGGCGGGGGCGTCGAGCGAACAGCGCAGTGCGAGCATGCCCAGCGTCTACATCGAGACCTTCGGCTGTCAGATGAACGAAGCCGACTCCCGTTACATTGCCGAGCGCGCGGCGTCGGCCGGGTACAGCGTCGCCGCGGCTGCCGAAGAGGCGAACGTCGTCATCCTCAACACCTGTACGGTGCGCGACAGTGCGGAACGGCGCGCGTACGGCCGTATGAACCACTTCAAAGCGCTCAAGGATTCGGATCCCAGCGTGCGGTTGGTAGTCGCCGGCTGTTTGGCGGAGCAAGATCGCCGGCTCATGCGCGAGCGCGCGCCGCACGTCGATGCGATCTTCGGCACTGCGGAGCTGGCGCAACTCGGCGATCAGCTCGCGGCATGGGAAGCGGACTTCGGCGAATCCCGGGCGCAGCGCGACGCTCGCGACGACATGCTGCGGTTCGCTCTCGGCGGCAGGGCCGACGGAGTCGCCGACGCGTTTTCGCGTCTGCGCGCCTTCGTCACGGTGCAGCGCGGCTGCTCCTACTACTGCACGTTTTGCATCGTGCCGCACGTGCGGGGCCGCTTCGACCATCGGCCACGGGGCGCGATCGTTGCAGAGGTGCGCGACCGGATAGCGCAGGGAGCTCGAGAGATCACGCTGGTCGGCCAAACGGTAAACGCTTGGCGCGATCCGGCCGGCGGCGCCGATTTCGGCGATCTTTGCGCGACCGTCGCACGGCAGCCGGGTTTGGAGCGGCTCACGTTCATCTCGCCGCATCCCAAGGATTTCACCGAGAAAGTTCTCGATCAACTCGGCGCGATTGCGCAGCTCAACCCGAGGATTCATCTGCCGCTGCAAGCGGCGAGCGACGCGATCTTGCGGCGTATGAATCGGAAATACACGCTCGCCTCCTTCGATCGCGTCGTGACGTCGATTCGCCGGCGCATTCCCGAGTGCGCGATCACGACCGACCTCATCGTCGGGTTCCCCGGCGAGACGGAGGAAGATTTCGAGGCGACGCTCGAGTACGTCAACCGCGGCGTCTTTGCAAATGCTTTCACGTTTATTTATTCGATTCGGCGCGGAACGCCGGCCGCACGTTGGGAGCAGGTGCCCAGAACCGTCGCGCTCGAGCGCTTCGGCCGTCTGCTCGACGCCCAGAATCGCGTGACCCGCGCCTATCACGACCGTAAGGTCGGGCGAATCGTACGCGCGCTCATCGTGGGGGACTCCAAGAAAGACGCGAGCCGCCTGACGGCCAAGACGGTCGATAACGTCACGATCGTTGCGCGCAAGCCTCCGGACTACTCCGATTCGCCCGCGTGCGACGACCATCCCTACGCGCGAACGCCGTGGCTCGACGTCGCGATCGAAAGCGCGCACGTTTGGGGCTGCACCGGGACGGCACTGGGACGCGCCGAGCGATTCGCACAGAGCGCGCGCGCCGTAACGCAGCCGACGATCAGTCTGATCTAACCCATGGCTGCGGCCAAGTTCTCCCCCATGCTCGAACAATACTTCGGAATGAAGGCCAAGCATCCCGAAGCGATTCTCCTTTCGCGAGTCGGCGATTTCTACGAAGCGTACGGCGATGATGCGGAAACGGTTGCGCGCGCGCTCCAGATCGCGCTGACGAGTAAGGAAGCCGGTGCGGGTAAGCGCGTCGCGATGGCCGGCGTGCCGCATCATGCGTTGGGCGGATACCTCGCGCGCCTCGTTGCCGCGCGATTCATCGTCGCGCTGGCCGAACAACTGGAGGCGCCGCAGCCGAACCGGCTCGTCCGTCGCGACGTCGTGCGGCTGGTGACGCCCGGCACGGTCATCGAGGAGCAGCTGCTCGACGGGAAGCAGAACAACTATCTAGCCGCCGTGGCCGCGGTGGCCGACACGTTTGCGCTGGCCTTTGTCGACGTGTCGACGAGCTATTGCGCCGCGACCGCGATCGCCGGCGACGACGCCTACGACGAGCTGCTTGCGGAGCTGGCGCGGATCGGTCCCGTGGAGATCGTCGCCGACGTTCCCGCCGATCTGCGAGCCTCGATGAGCCCGGTCGTGGAAACGATGGGCGCGCGATTGGTCACGCCGGGCCTCGGCGCCGTCGAAACGCGCGCGCGCGAGTCGTTCGACGGCTTTTCCATCGACGAGTCGCTGGCCATCCATCGGGCGCTCGAAGCGCTGGCCGCGTTCGTCCGGCGCACCGGCGTCACCAACGGCGAAGGCGTTCCGGGCGAACCGAACCTCTATCGGCGGCAGCATTTTCTGGCGCTGGATCCCGCAACGCGCAAGCATCTCGAGCTGACGCGCGCCGCCGGTCAGAACGCGCGGGCTACCCTTCTCGCGACCCTAGACTCGTGCGTGACGTCAATGGGTTCGCGCATGCTGGGCCGCTGGATACTCGCACCGCTCGTCGATCGCGAGCGCATTACGGCACGTCAAGATGCGGTCGGCTCGTTCGTCGGCGAACATTCTCGACGCGACGCGATTCGCGAGCTGCTCAAAGGGGCGTTCGATCTCGAACGAATCGCGCAGAAGATTCGCTTCCGCCGGGCGATGCCGCGCGATCTGGCGTCCTTGCGGCGAACGCTCGAGATCCTTCGGCCACTCGCGCAGGTCGCGCCGCCGGTGCTCGCACCGCTGCTCGGACGCATCGCCGATTTCAGCGACGTGCTCGCTGATTTGCAGCGCACGCTCTCGGACGAACCGCCCGCGACGCCGAGCGACGGCGGGGCGATTCGTCCGCAGGCCGACCCGGAGCTCGCCGAGTGTCTCGCCTTGCGAACCGACGCGCGGGCCAAGCTGTTCGAGCTCGAGCAACGCGAGCGCGAGCGCACCGGCATCAAGACCCTCAAAGTGAAATACGCGAGTCCCTTCGGCTACGCGATCGAGGTGGGCAAAAGCTACGCCGATTCCGTCCCCCCGGAGTACGTGCGGAAGCAGACGCTGACGAGCGGAGAGCGCTACGTCACGCCGGAGCTCAAGGAGCTCGAGCTGGCGATCTCCGGCGCGCAAACGCGCCAGGAGCGGCTCGAGCAAGAACTCTTCGATGCGCTGCTCGAACGAATCGCCGGCCGAGTCGAGGCATTGTTGGCAGCCGCAGATGCGATCGCCGAAATCGACGTTCTCACCTCGCTCGCGCAATGCGCGGCCGAGCGCGGCTACGTTCGACCGAGCTTCGTCGACGAGAGCATCGTGACCATCGACGACGGACGCCACCCCGTCATGGAGGCGGCGCTGCACTCGAAGTTCGTGCCCAACGATCTGGACCTGCAGGCAACGCAGCGCCGCTTCCTGCTCCTGACGGGTCCGAACATGGGCGGTAAGTCCACCTATCTACGGCAAACGGGGCTGCTCGCGATCATGGCGCAGATCGGTTCGTTCGTGCCGGCAAAGAAAATGGTGCTGGGCATCGTGGACCGCATGTTCACCCGAATCGGAGCGGGCGACGATCTCGCATCGGGTCAGTCGACCTTCTACATGGAAATGGCCGAGGCCGCCACCATTCTGCGGCGCAGCACGCAGCGCTCGTTGCTGTTGATCGACGAAGTCGGGCGCGGGACCGGGACGCTCGACGGACTCGCGATCGCACAAGCGATCTGCGAATTTCTCCTTTCGCTTGGCGAACGGACGCCGCTCGTGCTCTTTGCAACGCACTTCCACGAGCTCTGCGCGCTGAGCGATCACTGGAGCAGCGTGGTCAACTATCACATCACCGCGGTCGAGAATACCTCGCGCGGCGGCGCGCCCGTCTTTTCGCATCGCGTTCAGCCGGGAAGCTCGTCGCGCTCGTTCGGAATCGAAGTCGCGCGCATGGCTGGACTGCCCGAAGCGGTCGTGGAGCGGGCCCGTGAGATTGCCGACGCACTTTCCGGTGAAGCGGACGTCGAAGCGCGCGTCCCGATGCGCAAAAAGATGCCGAAGCGAGCACCCACGGAAAGCCAGCTTTCGCTGCTGCGATCCTGAGAATCGGTTGAGCGCCGCGGAGAGGGGTTGGCGGCGCGCCGCCGGAAGGGCGAAACCTTGAGAATCTCGTTCGCGCGCTTGGGATTCTGCGTACCGGTCGCCGTAATCGCCGCCGCTATCGCCGATCCGATCGTAGAGTTCGGTTCGAACGCCGGCTGGTTCGGGGCCGGAAGCTTTACCGATCGCAGCAACATCGACGTCGCCCCCGCACTGCTCGCCGGTATCGCGCTGCTGGTGATTTTGGTCGTGCGCGGCGCCCACGCGATCGTGTCGGGCAGCGCGGCGGACGGCCGAAACCTCGGATCGCTCCCATGGATTTTCGCACTCCAAATCCTGACGCTCTTTGGGATGGAGACGGCGGAGCAGTTCGTGGTGTTCGGACATGCGTTGGGTCCGACGATCTGGCTGGGTGCGCCACCCCCCATTAGTTTGGCCGTTCATGCCGCCGTTTGCCTGGCCGTGACGTACGCCATCGTGCGATCGAGGCGAACGCTTGCGGCGACGACCCTGCGCGTCATCGCGCTCATCGAGGCGATCGCGCGTTTCAGCGCGCGCGTCCCGCTGCCGGAATTCACCCGCCGCTTCGCGGTGGCGTGTTTCGCGATTCTTCTGCCCGTTTTCTGCACGATCGGAGAACGCGCGCCCCCCCGGCTTAGCTAGAAGACCGCATTCGCAGCCTCCCTGCGGGCGGCGGCTCGCCGCCGCCGAGGGCGTCATTGGGGGAAAACCATGTTTGCAAAGCAATGGGTACGCGTCGCGGCGATCGCGACCGCGGCCGTCGTGTCGGTGGCGGCCGGATACGTGGCTTTACGCGGGCCGATCCGCCAGCAGGTCGTAGCGCAAACCGCGCGCCGATCCTTTGGACAGCTGAAGCTCAATCTTCTGATCCTCGGCTATCAAGCCGATGAAATGACGACCGACACGATCATTCTCGCGCACCTGGACGTGAGCCGCCGCACCGCGACGCTCGTTTCGATTCCGCGCGACACGTGGGTCCGCGTGCCGGGCGAAGGTTATGCCAAGATCAACTCGGCCTACGCGTTCGGCGGCGCGCACGCGACGGCCAGGGTCACGAGCAAGCTTTTGGGCGGCGTTCCAATCGACGCGATCGTGGCGTTGCAGCCGGAAGGCGCGGCGGCGATCGTCGAGGCGATGGGCGGGCTCGACGTCAACGTCGATGAGACCATGAACTACGACGACGACAGCGGCGACCTTCACATCCATCTTCAGCGGGGCGAACAACACCTCACGGGCGATCAAGTGGCCGGCTACGTGCGCTTCCGGGAAGATCCTGCGTCGGACTTTGGCCGGGTAAAAAGGCAGCAGCAGGTGCTCAAGCTCTTGATCGACCAAGTTAGCGAACCTCAAAATTGGGCCAAGCTGCCGCAGATTCTACGACTCGCGCGCAAACGGGTGAACACGACGATGAGCGATCGCCAGCTAGTTTCGTTGTTGGCGATCTACCGCAACGTACCGGACGAGAACATCCGCTCGTTCACGCTTCCGAGCAAAGCCGGGTGGATTGGCGACGCGTCGGTCGTCTTCGCCGATCCGCGTTGGGCAAAGCTGATCGGCGCCGTTCTCTTCGGCCGTAGCGATCCGCCGCAGGACGAGGTCCTCGTCGCCAACGCCACGGGAAACGCGATGCTCGACGGAACGATCGTGGGAGCGTTGCGCGGCGCCGGCTGGAACGTCCCGACCTTCGTCGACGCAAAGCCGAAGCGGCGTAGCGTCGTGGTGGGCACCTCGCCGGCCGCCATCGCGCTCGCGAAAGCCTTCGCCACGACGATTCGCCCAGGCTCGAAGACCGCGCTCGTTCTCGGTGCCGATCTCGCGCCCGACACCGAGTGAGACGCCCTTAGCCCCCGAGAGCCGGGAAGATGATTTGCGCCGTAGAGATCAGCGTCAGCATGCCCACGAGGAACGCGGTCGTCCAGGCAATGACGTTGAAAAGGGAGCTGTTCGTCCATGCCCCCATCAACCGTCTGTCGTTGATGAGCAATAGCATGAGAACGAGAACGACCGGCAGCAGCACGCCGTTGAGCACTTGCGAATAGAAGATGATTCCGCCCAGCGGCGCACCCGGAATCACGACGACGCCGGCGCCGATGACGATGAGCGCGAGGTAGAAGCCGTAAAAGATCGGAGCTTCAAAGAAGCGGTGGTCGACCCCGCGCTCGAATCCGAAGGCCTCGCAGACGTAGTATGCGGTCGAGAGCGGAAGAATCGAGGCCGTGAAAACGGCCGCGTTGAGCAATCCCAACGCGAAGAGCAGCGCCGCGAACTTTCCGGCGATGGGCGCGAGCGCGACGGCAACGTCGCCGACGCTGTTGCTCACGTTGATCGCATGTCCGCCGGCATGAAGGTTGTGGATGTAGATCGTCGCCGCGCAGGCCACGATGATGAAATACGCGATCACGTCGGTCCATATTCCACCGGTTACCACGTCGAGGCGCGAGTAGCGATAATCATCCTCGCGGATGCCTTTGTCGACCACTGCTGCTTGAATGTAAAACTGCATCCATGGCGATATCGTCGTGCCGATCACGGCAATGATCATGATGACGTACGCCTTCGACGCTTGAAAGTGCGGGATCACGCTCTGACGTACGACGTCGCCCCAATCGGGACGAACCATGAAGGCGCTGACCACGTACGCAACGTAGACCAAGCAGAAGAAGAAAAAGATCCGCTCGACGAGCTTGGCCGTCCCCCGCGTGACTGTGAGAAAGACGAAGAGCGCCGCGCCCAGGACCATGGCGATTTTGAAGGCTTCGGCATTCGAAACGTGCAGATAGCCGCCAAAGATCGGGGCGGATGCCGCCACACCGGCGAATTCGGTAGCCGTATTGCCGACGTCGCCGAGAACGAACAGAAGGAGACACCAGAACGTCACCTTTACTCCGAAGTTCTCGCGAATGAGGTCGGCTAATCCCTTGCCCGTGACCGCGCCCATGCGGGCGCACATTTCCTGAACGACGACGAGCGCGACCGTGATCGGCACCAACAGCCAGAGTAGCGAATAGCCGAACTGCGCGCCTGCCTGCGAATAGGTCCAGATGCCGCCGACGTCGTTGTCGGCGTTTGCGGTGATGATGCCGGGGCCGACGATCGACAGAAACATGATGATCGAGCGCCAAACGTTCGGGCGGGCGACTCGCTTTGCCGGCATGGTTTGCGCGGTCATCGCTTGCGGCTCATTCCGGATCGGAGCAGCGCCGGCGTCTCAAATCTGCACATGATATCGCAGCCCGAATATCGCGACCGGACCTCGCGCCGCGTTATACGCGGGGTTTCGAACGAACTGGTAATCGGCGGTAACTGCCGCATCCGCACCGACACCCGCCTTGTAGTACGCTTCGACGATTCGTTCAGCCGCGTACGAGAGGGCCCCGTCGCCTATCAGTATGCCAAGTCCGCCGGCTGCGAAGTATTGCTGCGCCGGAGCCGAGATCGCGTTCACTACTCCGGCGAGTCCGATGGCGTCGTTGGGACGGCCGTAGAGTCCGCCATCGACCGATACTCCGGCACAGGCCGACCGGTCGACGTCCGTGAACTCAAAAGCCTCGTACGTTCCGTTCATCGCACTGAGCCGGCCGAAGACGCCGACGTGAGGAGCAAGCTCCTGATAGGCGTTGACGCCGCCGCCCAGCTTCCAATGACGCGCCGTTCTGACGGCGGCGGTGCTTGGCGGCTGCCCGCTGCCGGCGGCTGCCGCGAGCGCGTCGGCGTACGATCCCATGAAACCGTAGTCGCCGTAGACGAGTGCTTTGATCGCTCCCGGACGTCCGCCGAATAGCGAGGTTCGCCGCTCGAACTCGACGATCGGAGAATATTCAAAGAATGGCACCGGTTCGATCGCGATCGTGTTCGGCACGGTTGAGAGCTGAAACAATCCCACGCGCAGGGTCGATCGTGAAGAGTAGAGTTCCGCGCTCAAACCGTAGGTATATCCCCAAGCGTCCGCGGCGTAATCGAACGAACCCATGTCGATGATCGACCAGTTCATAAAGTCGTTTGAAGGATCGTGCGCATAGGGATTCGTGTCAAAGACGTCCGTGACGGCGAACTTTCCGAACGTTAGCGTCAGGCGATTCGGGCTTACCGCGGTGCCGAGCTGATTGACGCCGGGGTCGACCGTCAGGAGCGGCGTGCCGAAATTGAACGTTTGGCGCAAGAACAGACGCTGAACTCGCTCGTACGTACTTGCGCTGCCGACCTTGTAGGCTTCGCCGGAGACGTATCCTGCGACCCCGAACGTTCCCGAGTACGGAGCCGGCGCGCCCGGCGGGTTGGGAAATCCGAGGCCGTAGCCTTGGTCGGCTTCAGGATTTACGTAGAATTCGGCGCCTTTCCAAAGCCGCAAACCGAGGAAAAGCGTCGTGGAGAACGTCTTCGCCGTGTCGGCGTTAGGATCGAGGCTTTGCGAGCCCGAGTAGGCGGCGGCGAACTCCCCGTGATACTGCTGAACGTCCGTCGCTTGGCCGTGAATGCTCCATTGCTCGGCCTTTGGGGCGGCCGAAGGTGACGGTGACGAACTGGGAGCGGTCGTCGCTACGGGTGTCGCCGTTTGCAGCGCCGCGAGAAGGGCAGCGAGCAGCATGCGCTTCCACTAATGCCTCATGCCGAATGTCACGCTGCGGCTAGCTGACGAGTGCTCGCCAAAAGCTGAACGGGGCGCTACCGTTCTGTCCCTGGTTTGCCCGCAAGCTGTCGTTATGAAAGCCTGCATCTCGCGGCCGAACGACGTTGCGGCCAAAGGCAATCAGAGCTGCCAGAATTTTTTTCATGACACGTACCTCCTAGTGGTGAACGGTTTGCCGCGCCGAATGCACGGCGCGGCGCAAAAATAGCCGGCTCGTTCCGAGCCGCGCGCACGAGCTACTGCCTGGTCCGTCGTCCATGGCGAGGCATCACCCCCTTTCCAAAATAAAAAACTGTCGCCGCTCCCCGCAAGCCGACAGTTCGAGAAACCTTGCGCGATCAAATCGCGCCATCTCCCTCAATGTCGAGCTTTAGCACCGCACGACGTAGGCCTCCTTGTCATTCCGAGCCCTTCGGCTATGTTCGGGATGAACTTCATCGAGGAGGTCAGCCGCATTAGATTCCGCCTTGATTCGGCGGGATCTGGTCACCCGTTGGGGTCTCTCGACCTTTCCGGGCAGCGGCGTCTCTTCGTACAGACGCCTCACCTAACGAGGAATCCTTCAACCAGGATACTCGTGACCGAGGCTTTGTCAACCCCGAGCCGCGAACTGCTCGTCGTGGGCAGCATTCGCGAACTCGACGCGGTGACGATCGGCCAGATCGCTGCCGGCGAGATCATCGATCGTCCCGCTTCGGTCGTCAAAGAACTCGTCGAGAACGCAGTCGATGCCGGCGCGCAGCGGATTACCGTCAACGTCAGCGGCGGGGGCCGCGATCTCATCGAAGTGATCGACGACGGCATCGGCATTGCGGCGGAGGACCTGCCGCTCGCGATGCGGCGTCACGCGACGAGCAAGCTGACGGCGGCCGGCGAGCTCGAGTCGATTGCTACGCTGGGATTTCGCGGTGAAGGGCTCGCTTCGATCGCGGCCGTCGCACGGACCCGGATCGTCTCACGCCGTCAGCACGACGCGGTCGGAACCCAACTGCAAGCACACGCCGAGCAGATCGGCGTCGCCGAGCCGGCTCCGTCGCCGGTCGGCACGTGCGTGCGCGTTACGGCGCTCTTCGAGAACGTGCCGGTTCGCCGCGAGTACCTTCGCTCTCCGGGCGCCGAGTTCAATCGCATCTCGTCCTGGCTCTCCAGTTTCGCACTTGCATATCCCGATATCGCGTTTACGCTGCGGCACGACGGCAAAGACGTTTGGGTCATGCCGCCGAGCGGCGACGAGCGCGAGCGGTTGGCAATGGTGTTTGGGCGGCAGGCTGCCGAACGACTTCGCCCGCTCGACGCGGCCGCCGCGAGCATCCTCCGGGGGCGATTGCGTGGGTTCGTCAGTGAACCCGGATACGATCGTCCCGATCGCCGAATGCAGCTCCTCTTCGTCAACGGACGCCTGGTGCGAAGTGCGATTCTCGCCGGTGCGTGGACCGGCGGCTATGCGACCTATGCGATGACCGGACGGCATCCCTACGGCGTGATCTTTCTCGATCTGCCGCCCAACGAAGTCGATTCCAACGTTCATCCCACCAAAAGCGAGATTCGGCTGCGCTATGCCGCTCAGATTTTTGACGCGGTTCGGCGCTCGATCGCGGCAACGTTAGCCGGCCATGCCAAGACGCGCTTCTTCGAACACACCGGCGCGCTGCCGGGAACCGCGATCTCTTTCGCTCCCGCCGAGATGGCGCTCTTCGACGAATCGTCGCCGCCGATGACCCAAGCCGACCGCCGATTGCGCGTTCTGACGCAACTAGACCGGACGTTCGTTCTCGCCGCTGACGGTGAAGCATTGCTGCTGGTCGACCAACACGCCGCGCACGAGCGAATCGCCTACGAGTCGATCGTTGCCGCCGCTCGCGGCCGCACGACGACCGAACCGCTGATGGTTGCGCAGGTGATCGAGCTCGATGCGGCGCGCAGCGCGGTCTTGGATCGGACGATCGATCTGCTGCGCGAGGGGGGACTCGAGATCGAGCCCTTCGGCGTGCGAACGTATCGCATCGTCGCAACCCCCTTCGGATACAGTGCTCGGAGGTTCGACGTGGCCGGATTCATCGATGACCTGACCGAGGAACCCAAGCAACGCGACGTGCGGGAACGAGTGTGGGCCTCGCTTGCATGTCACTCGGTCACGGTCGCCGGCGAACGCCTCGCCCCTGACGAGATGACGACTCTCGTCGAGCGTCTGCAGACCTGCGAGAACCCGATGCACTGCCCGCACGGGCGCCCGACGATGGTGCGCCTGGGCGCCGCCGAGATCGCCCGTCTCTTCAAGCGTGTCTGAAGTTCTGATTCTCACCGGGACGACGGCGAGCGGAAAGACCGACCTCGCTATCGACCTCGCTCGCGAATTCGATGCCGAGATCGTGGGAGCCGATTCCCGGCAGATTTATCGCGGAATGCCGATCGGCACGGCCGCGCCGTCGCCGGAGCAGCTCGTGCAGGTGCCGCATCACCTCGTCGGGTTTCTCGATCCCCTCGAACGCTACTCGGCCGCGCGCTACGCGAGCGACGCCATCGCCGCGATCGACGCGATTGGCCGGCGTGGGAAGCGGGCGATCGTCGTCGGCGGCACCGGCTTCTATATCCGCGCGCTCATCGGCGGCGTCACGCTCGCGCCGCAGCACGACGAAAGCTTGCGCGACCGGCTCGCGCGCGAGGCCTTGATCCACCCGGCGGAATTCCTCCACGGCTGGTTGGGCCGGCGCGACTCCGCTCGCGCGCGAGCCCTCAATCCCGGCGACACGTACCGAGTGCTGCGCGCGCTCGAGATTGCCTTGACCGATCCGGCCGCGCGGCTACGCGATCGGCCGGCGCGCACGTTGGCGACCGAAGGTTTCAAGTGGCTGCTGCTCTTTCTCGATCTTCCCTGGCAGACGATCGACGGGCGGATCGCGCGTCGCGTCGAGCGCATGCTCGACGCCGGGTTGCTCGAGGAGGCGGAGCGAATCGACGCTGCCGCGATCGCCGCGAATGCCGTCGGGTATCCGCAAGCGTGCGCGTATGCGCGCGGCTGGTGTACGTATTCGGAGTTGCGCGTCTCGCTCGAGCGCGCGACCCGGCGCTACGCGCGTCGCCAGCGCGCGTGGTTTCGAAACGAACCCGGAACGCAGTGGATCGCGCCGGACTTCGTACGCAGCGCGGCGCGGGAAAAGCTCGGCTGGCTTTCGAAGCGCGCCTAATGCACGTTACGAAGATGCACGGCGCTCGCAACGATTTCGTGATCGTCGACGCTCGAAGCCAAGCGCTTCCCGACGGCGCGTCGTTTGCGCGCTGGGCATGCGATCGCCACGCCGGGATCGGTGCGGACGGTTGTATCGTGCTCGAGCCGGCCCGCTTCGGCGGTGCGCGCATGCGAACGATCAATGCCGACGGCAGCGAAGCCGAGATGTGCGGTAACGGGGTCCGATGCGCGGCGCGGTGGCTCGACGAGGCGGGGGAAGGCGAGCGGATCGCGTTCGAAACGCAGGCCGGGATCGTCCGGACGGAGATCGTCGCACGCGAGCCGGAGTACTTGGTGCGAGTGACGATGGGCGTGCCGAGCGTCGAGGATCTTACGCTCGCGGTGCCGCCGGGCGCTGCTTGCGTGCAGATCGGCAACCCGCACGTGGTGATCTTTTGCGACGATCTCGATGCGATCGATCTGAAATCCGTCGCCGGC
>JASHOM010000078.1 GCA_030041115.1 Vulcanimicrobiota bacterium
GAGCCCCCTGGCTCTCGTCGTGGCCCGAATCGCTCGCAGTAGAAGGATGCAGATGGGAACGCTCTATGCTGCCGCCGGCGCGTTTGTCGCCGCGCTCGCAGCCTTGGTCATCTACCACCTCGCCGTGGTCCGCCCGGCGCTGACGGGCATCGTGCGTCTGCTCGAGCTGCACGACGGTCTGGTTTCGGGCGACGGCGGCAGCGCATCGGGACGCCTGGGCGCGCTGGAGGCCGCCGAGTCCTCGGGACGCGCGGCGGTCGAGCGTCTCGGCGCGCGCGTCGGCGAGTTGGAAGCGCTGGCGGCGACCGACGTCTCGCGTGCGGGATTCGTCCGCTACGACGCGTTTGCGGGCAGCGGTAGCGGTTTGTCCTACGCGCTCGCGCTGCTCAATCGCCGAGGCGACGGCGTCGTCATCACGAGCATCTACTCGCGCGAGGACACGCGCACGTTCGGAAAGCCGGTCGCCGGCTTCAAACCCACGGTTGCGGCTTCCGCCGAAGAGCTCGAAGCAATCGAGCGGGCGCGCAACCCGGCATCGTAGAACGGCGCCACGGTGAATCTTCTGCTTTGCGACGTCGCGCAAGCGTTGGGCTACGTGGTCTGGGTCTATACGGCCGTCCTGCTGGTCTACGCGATGGTTTCATGGTTTCCCGATTTGCGGCGAGGACGTTGGGTCTACTATCTGTCGGCGCTCGTCGAGCCGGTATTGGCGCCCGTTCGTCGCATAATTCCGCCGCTCGGCGGGCTCGATATCGCATTCTTGGTCGTGCTCCTCGTGCTGCAGCTCCTGATACGTCCGGCGCTCGCGCAGCTCGCGTTCAACAGTTGCATTGCGCTGTATTAGGAGCCGGTGTTGAAATCGGAGCGGGCGCATCGAGTCGACGTCGCAAGCAAGGTGCGCAACTTCTGCATCATCGCTCATATCGATCACGGCAAGACGACGCTCTCGGACCGGTTGCTCGAGATCACGCGCACCGTCGACTCGCGCCGGCTCGAGGAGCAGGCGCTCGACGCGATGGAGCTCGAGCGCGAGCGAGGCATCACGATCAGAATGCATCCGGTCACGCTGGAGTATCGAGCGAACGACGGCGAGCTCTATCGTCTCAACCTCATCGACACGCCCGGGCACGTGGACTTTTCGTATGAAGTCTCGCGTTCGCTCGCGGCCTGCGAGGGCGCGGTGCTGATCATCGACGCCGCGCAAGGCATCGAAGCCCAGACGCTGGCAAACTACCATTTGGCGGTCGAGCACGGACTGGCGATCATTCCGGTTATCAATAAGATCGATCTACCTGCCGCCGACCCGGCGCGAGTGATGGGCGAGATCGAGGAGTTGCTGGTGATGGAGAAGAGCGAGTGCATTCTCGCCAGCGCCAAAAACGGCGTCGGAATCGACGCGATTCTCGAAGCGATCGTGCAGCGCGTCCCACCTCCCAAGGGTCACCGCGACCACCTTCGGGCGCTGGTCTTCAACGCGCAGTTCGATCCCTACCGGGGTGTGGTCAGTTACCTACGCATCGTCGATGGCTCGCTCGCGCCGGGGACGCGCTTCATGTCCATGGCTCACGAGCGCGTGTTCGAATGCACGGAAGTCGGCATCTTTTCGCCGCAGATGCGTCCGACGCAGTCCCTCGACGTCGGCGACGTGGGCTACGTGATCGCGAACATCAAGTCGCTCGGCGAGATCGACGTCGGCGATACGATTACTTCGGCCAACGATCCCGCGCACGTGGCTCTGGCCGGATATCGCAAAGCCGTGCCGATGGTCTACTGCGGCCTCTATCCCAACGAAGGCGAGTACGACGGGCTACGCGATGCGCTGGATAAGCTCAAACTCAACGACGCGGCGCTCGTTTACGAACCGGAGAGCTCGGTTGCCCTCGGCTTTGGATTTCGCTGCGGCTTTCTGGGCTTGCTGCACATGGAGATCGTCCAAGAGCGGCTCGAACGCGACTATTCGCTCGAACTGATCGCCACCTCGCCGTCGGTCGTCTTTCGCGTCGTGCAGACCGATGGAAGAACCGTGACGATCGATAATCCCTCCAAGCTGCCGGCGCCGAATCTGATTCGCTCGATTCAGGAGCCGTACGTCAAGGCGACGATCATCGCACCGCCGCAGTACGTCGGCACGATCATGGAGATCACGCAGAACCGGCGGGGGACGCTGGCAAACATGGAATATCTGCACGACGGCCGGGTCATCCTCACGTACGAAATGCCGCTGATCGAAGTCATCGTAGACTTTTTCGACGGTCTCAAATCGCGGACGAAAGGATACGCCTCGCTCGACTACGAGCTGATCGAATATCGCGAAGGCGATCTCGTCAAGCTGGAAGTTCTGCTCAACGGCGAGCCGATCGACGCGCTTTCGTTCATCGTTGCGCGCGATAAGGCTGCTGCGCGCGGCCGGGCATTGACTGAGAAGCTCAAGGAACTGATTCCGCGCCAGCTCTTCGAAGTGCCGATTCAGGCCGCAATCGGCGGCAAGATCGTCGCGCGGGAAACGGTCAGCGCCATGCGCAAGAACGTCCTCTCCAAATGTTACGGCGGCGACATCACCCGCAAGCGCAAGCTGCTGGAGAAGCAGAAGGCGGGCAAGGAACGGATGAAGCGGGTCGGCAAGGTCGAGCTGCCGCAGGAAGCCTTCATGGCTGTGCTTCGCCTCGAATCGTGAAGACGTACCTCGCGACCACGAACCCCGGCAAGCGACGCGAGCTCAAGGCGCTCTTCGCCAAGTCGGCGGTGCAGATCGTGACGCCGCGCAAGATCGTCGAGCTCGAGGTCGTGGAGAGCGCAACGACCTATGCCGGCAACGCGCTGCTCAAAGCCGAGGCGCTCGCTGCGGCTCTGCGCGAGCGCCACGTCGCCGCCGCCGTGCTCGCCGACGATAGCGGTCTGGAAGTCGTGGCTCTCGACGGTCGGCCGGGCATCTACTCGGCACGCTACGGAGGCCCCGAGATGGACTGGCCGGAGCGCCGAGCCGCGCTGCTGCACGAGCTGCGCGGCGTGCCGCCGTATCGCCGCGCAGCGCGCTTCGTCTGCGCGCTGGCCCTCGTCGAGCCGCACGGCAAGCCGATCGTCGCGACCGGCGAGGTTCAAGGCTACGTTTTGGAAGCCGAGCGAGGCACCGGCGGCTTCGGCTACGACGCCGTCTTCCTGTATCCGCGACTCGGCCGAAGCTTCGCGGCACTCAGCGAGAAGGAGAAGAACGCCGTCAGCCACCGGTACAACGCCGCGCAGGCGTTGCTGACGATCTTACGCGAGCGCGGCGCGCAAGCGGGACTGCTCTGATCGCGCGGTGGGCGAGTTCCGAGTCGAGCCCGGCTCTTCCGGCGACGTGCGCGCGATCCAGCGCCGGCGCCGGGTGGACGACGTCGCCTTACGGCTTTCGCTCGAATCGGCGGAGCGCGCTAACGCATGGGTGGTGCGCGACGCCGGCGAGATCGTCGGCATCGCCGTAGCTCACGACTCCGAAGAGGAACGTTACGTCGGCGATCTCTTCGTCGAGCCGTCCTACCGCGCTCATGGACTCGGTGCGTCGCTGCTCGAGGCAGCTTTCGCCGGCGGCGAACTCTTTCGTACGATGCTCGTCGACCCGGCAGATGCTCGGGCGCTCGCGCTCGCACTGCGCTTTCGCACGACGCCGCGGGAGCTGGTTTTGCGCTTCGCGGGTGCGCTGCCGAAGGAAGAAGAGCTGGCGAGAATGGCCGCCGGCGACTATCGCTTCGAAGTCGCCCTCATCGACGCATCGGCGCACGGCTTTGCGCTTCAAGAGCTCGACCGGCGCGCGCGAGGCCTCGCGCGTCCGGCCGATCATGCGGCGTTTGCGCGGTCCGCGACCGGGCAGGCGTTCTTTTTGAACGGCGAGTGCGTCGCCTACGCGTACGTTTGGCCCGACGGCAGGCTTGGCCCGCTCGCATGCGCGTCGGAGGCCTATCTCGTTCAGATTTTCGCCTACGCGCTGGTTACGCTGCAACGTTCGTTTCGGGCATCGTGGTGCACCATGCTGATCCCCGGGTCAAACCGCCGCATTGCGCGCTCGGCATTACGCGCCGGGCTGACGATCGAGGAGACGTCCGTTCTCGCGACCGATTCGCGCAGCGCCGATCTGTCGACGTACGTCGGCTATCACCGATTGCTGTTGTAGGAGAACTTTGCACGTGCCGAGGAACTGTGGCACAATCCAAGTGGCCGTTGGCGATCGGGGCGTAGCTCAGCCAGATAGAGCGTTCGGTTTGGGTCCGAAAGGCCGGAGGTTTGAATCCTCTCGCCCCGACCACTTCGCGCGTGGCATCACACCATGGTAATGCGCCCGTGGTCTAACGGGATAAGGCACGAGTCTTCTAAACTCGAAGATGGGGGTTCGAGTCCCTCCGGGCGCGTGGTACAATGCCCTCTCATGGTGACTGTAGCTCAGTTGGTTAGAGCGCTTGACTGTGGCTCAAGAGGTCGCGGGTTCGACCCCCGTCAGTCACCCCAGCGCCGCCGGAGGACCTGGATGGAGTGATTTCGTAACGCAACGGCGTGAGCGTCCGCACGAGCGCCTTTAGCTCAGTCGGTAGAGCAGCGGCCTTTTAAGCCGTTGGTCCCGGGTTCGAGTCCCGGAGGGCGCATAGCGAGCACCGCTAGCTCAATTGGTAGAGCAGGTGACTCTTAATCACTTGGTTGGGGGTTCAAGTCCCTCGCGGTGCAAGTTTACGTCCCCGGAGGAGTGGCCCGCGCGTTCAAGTGCGCGCACCGCGCGCGGGCCCTCCGCGCGCGGCAAGGCAGACGCGCGAACGAACGGATCTGCTACGACGTGGCCCTCGCCGAAAATGCTGCGTAACGTTGTATTTTCACCTCAGGGGAAAATCGTAATCGTTATTGCGTTTGAGCGAAGATTTAGGCGCCTATTGTAAGCTATAGGCTGCCCCTTAATCACCTGGACTGAGTAGACTCCCGGCCACTGAAATTTGTACAACAGATCGAGCCTAAATCTACCGTAAACCGATGTCCCCTCTGGGATCGGCCAGCCATCCTTAGGCTTAGAACCTGCCGTAAGGCCATAAGGACTATCCGGGTTAGCAGAGACAACATTTCCCGTGATGCGATTCACGATCCTGAAGGCGTAGGCTGCGGAGTTCACCGAACCAAAGATTCCCGCCTGATATCGGCCGGAAACGTTTCTCAACTCTACGGTAACGATCATGGGCCGACCCAAGTAGAAAGGCTGCGCGTCGGACGTAAGCGCAAGGGCGAAGCCATCTACTGCGGGACCGGTAGGCCCTGCGTTAGAGAAGCCAGCGTAGTGCTCGGGTGACGCGCTGCTCGCATAGAAAGGAATGCCTGCGACGACGATGAGTATTAACGGGAGCGAGGCTTTACGCATGAAATGCTTCTCTTCGTGGGTACAAGAGGTCTTGCAAGACGGGACGTTCTTGAAAGAATCTTACGCCTGGTGGCCGGCCTCATTCAATATAGCCATGGAAACCCGACCATCACCGATCGGATGGGCTTGGAACGCTCGGCCTGCGAATGCTACGCAGTCATGCGCAGCGAGTTCGAAGATCTCTTCGCGGCGAGACCGGCCAGCGCATAGCGCGGCCGCGCTCAGCGCTTATGCTTGGGCACCGCCGACTTTAGGCTGGTGCTCGTGCTCAAGCTGGTGCTGATGCTCGTGCTGGTACTCACGCTGAATTTGTGCTGCACCGGGGCGGGCGCGGCTGCTGCGGGTGAATCCGCGGCGCACATTGCTTCACCGACGTGAACCTGACACATCTGTTGGGTCAGCCGGTCGATGCGCCAAAGCACGCCGTTATTCTCGAGGTACTGGTAGCGAAAGAAAAGCTGGAAAATCAAGGCGATCAGCCCCAAGACCAGGACGAACACCGAAATCGCCCCCACCGCCGCGAGCGCGGGCTGAGCCCATGCGGGCACGGCTCTGGCCCGGGCTCGCACCGAGTCGAACCGTGAAACCGGCTTCAAACCGAGAGCATCCTCCGAATAGCTGGGTCTCATCAGAACTCTTTGGGCCGTACGAACGCTACCGCTCGTGAAATTCCGAGTGTACGTTATCGTACGGTACTAGCCGGGCGGGCGGCCTCCTTCTCGAAGGCGCGGCGTAACTCCCCGGGGTGGAGGAAATGCATCGGGCACGTTCATATGTAACTGGGTCGCCGGGCAAGTGGCGGAACTGGCAGACGCGCTGGATTTAGGATCCAGTGGGGCGACCCGTCAGAGTTCGAGTCTCTGCTTGCCCAGCTCCGTCACAATTACAAAAGAATTTCTTAAGCGAGCTATTGGAGTGCTTCGACCGTCCGGTTCTTGCAACGTCTGACCTGACTCTTCACCGAAACTCCGCCTTCGAGCGGCACAACACGCGGAAGTAGCTCAGTGGTAGAGCATCGCCTTGCCAAGGCGAGGGTCGCGAGTTCGAATCTCGTCTTCCGCTAATCTCCATGACCGCATCGACACTGACGCAACTCGCCCCG
>JASHOM010000079.1 GCA_030041115.1 Vulcanimicrobiota bacterium
GACAGGCGCGCGTTCCCGGCGTCAGCGGAACTTGGAAGGATTTGACGGACTCGGTAAATTTCATGGCGTCAAACCTCACCTCGCAGGTCCGCAACATCGCCGACGTGACGACGGCCGTCGCCAACGGCGACCTCTCGAAGAAGATCACCGTCGACGTTCGCGGTGAGATTCTCGAGCTCAAAGACACGATCAATACGATGGTCGATCAGCTCAACGCGTTTGCGTCCGAAGTCACGCGCGTCGCGCGCGAAGTCGGTTCCGAAGGACGGCTGGGGGGCCAAGCGCAGGTTCGCGGCGTGGCGGGCACGTGGAAAGATTTGACCGACAGCGTCAATCGGATGGCGTCGAACCTTACGTCGCAGGTTCGTAACATTGCCAAAGTAACGACCGCCGTCGCCAACGGGGACCTTTCGAAGAAGATCACGGTTGACGTCAAGGGCGAGATTCTCGAGCTCAAAGACACGATCAACACGATGGTCGATCAGCTCAACGCGTTTGCGTCGGAAGTCACGCGCGTCGCACGCGAGGTCGGCTCCGAAGGAAAGCTAGGCGGACAGGCGCGCGTTCCCGGCGTCAGCGGAACTTGGAAGGATTTGACGGACTCCGTAAACTTCATGGCGTCGAACCTCACGTCGCAAGTGCGCGGCATCGCGCAGGTGGTGACCGGCGTCGCCAACGGCGATCTCAAGCGCAAGCTCACGCTGCAGGCCGCCGGCGAGATCGCGCTGCTCGCCGAGACGATCAACGGGATGATCGACACGCTCGCGACCTTCGCCGATCAGGTCACAACGGTCGCGCGCGAGGTCGGCTTCGAAGGCAAGCTCGGCGGTCAAGCCGAGGTTCCGGGCGCCGCCGGCCTTTGGCGCCGTCTGACCGACAGCGTCAATCAGTTGGCGGCTCAGCTCACGTCGCAAATTCGCGCCATCGGCGAGGTCGCGACGGCCGTGACCAAAGGCGACCTTTCGCGAACGATCGAGGTCGAGGCGCGCGGCGAGGTCGGCGAGCTGACCGAGAACGTCAATGAGATGATTCAGAATCTCCGCGACACCACGCGCAAGAATACCGAACAGGATTGGCTCAAGAGCAATCTCGCGCGCTTCACCGCGATGCTCCAGGGCCAGCGCGACATCAAGACGGTCAGCCGGTTGATCATGTCCGAGATCGCGCCGCTCGTTGACGCGCAGGCCGGGGCGCTCTACGCCAACGACGCCGCGGCGGAAGGGCAAGTGCTGCGTTTGATCGCGAGCTACGCGATCTCGAAGCGCAAAGCTGCCGCTCGCACGATCAATCCCGGCGAAGGCCTCGTCGGCCAATGCTTCGTCGAAAAGCGCCGCATCCTCCTGACCGAAGTGCCCGGCGAGTACGTTTCAATCGGTTCGGGAATCGGCTCGATGCCCCCGGTTTCGCTTATCGTGATGCCCGTACTTTTCGAGGGCGACGTCAAGGCGGTGATGGAGCTGGCCTCCGCCCAGCGGTTCAGCGAGACGCATCTCCTGTTCTTGGAGCAACTCACCGAATCTATCGGCGTGACGCTCAACACGATCGGGGCCTCCATGCGAACCGAGGAGCTGCTCAAACAGTCGCAAGCGCTGACGACCGAACTGCAGAGCCAGCAGATGGAGCTACAACATACCAATGACGAGCTCGAGGAGAAAGCTCGCCTGCTCCAGGAGCGAAACGCCGAAGTCGAGCGCCGCACTCGCGAAATCGATGAAGCACGCCAAGAGCTCGAACGAAAGGCCGAGCAACTTGCGCTCACTTCGAAATACAAATCACAGTTCTTGGCCAACATGTCGCACGAGTTGCGAACGCCGCTCAACAGTCTGCTCATTCTCTCGCGCCAGCTTGCCGAGAACGCGGGTGGCAGAATGTCGTCGAAAGAGGTCGAGTTCGCCAACGCGATTCACGGCTCGGGCGCCGATCTGCTCCGCCTGATCAACGATATCCTCGACCTATCGAAGATCGAGTCGGGAACCACCTCGATCGATCTTCAAGAAATCTCCGTCGCGCAGATTCAGGACGAGGTCGAGCGCACGTTCGATCAGATCGCACAGGACAAGAATCTCGATTTTATCATTCGCTGCGACGAAGAGCTTCCCAAGACGCTGCTCACCGACCCGACACGGCTGCAGCAGATCCTCAAGAACCTGCTCTCCAACGCCTTCAAGTTTACGACCGAGGGCAGCGTCGCACTCGATATCAGGCTCGCTCGCGATCATGGGATCGCCGGCATCGCGGGGCCGGCCGTCGCGTTCTCCGTGACCGATACGGGCATCGGGATTCCCCAAGAGAAGTTCAACGTGATCTTCGAGGCTTTTCAGCAGGCCGACATGGGAACGTCGCGCAAGTTCGGTGGAACCGGGCTGGGTCTGGCGATCAGCCGCGAAATCGCGGCGTTGCTCGGCGGCGAGATCAGCGTTCGTAGTGTCGTGGGAGCGGGCAGCACGTTCATCTTCTATCATCCGCTCGAGCGCAACATCGGGACGACGGTCGTTCAACGCACCGTAGCCGTCACCGGCGGCGTTCAGGAGCGCATCGTCCGGCCCGTGCCGCGCACCATCGCCGAAGACCATCCCCATCGCGAGATCGAAGACGACCGCGAGCGCATCGAAACGGCAGACCGCGTTTTGCTGATCGTCGAGGACGATTTGGTCTTTGCGCGGATCTTGCTGGGGCTCGCACGCGACCGCGGCTTCAAGGGAATCGTCGCGCTCTCCGCGGCCCAGGGCTTGGCGCTTGCGCGCCGCTTCCGCCCCGACGCGATCACCCTCGACATCGGTCTGCCCGACACCGACGGCTGGAGCTTGCTCTCCGAGCTCAAAGAGGATCCCGCAACGGGAGACATTCCGGTGTACGTCATCTCGGGCGCCGAGCAATGGCAGCGCGCGCTGGACTTCGGTGCGGTGACCCACCTTAAGAAACCGGTGACCGAAGAAGCACTCACCCAGACCTTTGACTCGCTCTTGGGCTTCGGGGGCGCCGAATCGAAGAATCTTCTGCTCGTCGAAGACGACATCACCCAGCTCAACGCGATGGTCAACCTGATAGAAAACGGTGAGGTGGCAGTCACGTCGGTGCGCAGCGCCGCCGAGGCACTCAACGCCATTCGGCAGCAACGCTTCGATTGCGTCGTCGTCGACCTGGGCCTGCCCGACTTGCCCGGAGACGAGCTGATCGCTCAAATGCGACGCTCGCCCAACGCCGCCGGCGTGCCGATCATCGTGTACACCGCGCGCGACCTCACGCGGCAGGAAGAGCTGAAGCTCGCCGAGCTGAGCGAAGCCGTCGTCGTCAAAGACGCAATGTCGCCCGAACGGCTGCTGGACGAGGCGAGGTTCTTCCTCAATCAAGTCGAGTCGAAGCTGCCGGCGCGCAAGCAGCCTTCTTCCGACGTCGCGCTCTTCGCGGGTCCGTCGCTCGCGGGCAATCGGGTCTTGATCATCGACGACGACGCTCGAAATATCTTCGCGCTGCGCAGTGCCCTCGAAGCCTGCGCCATCGAAGTCCTCAGCGCCGAGAGCGGCCAGGAGGGAATCGATCTGCTCGATGCCTCGCCGAACGTCGACATCGCGCTGATCGACATCATGATGCCCGAGCTCGACGGCTATGAAACGATTCGGCGGATACGCGCAAAGCCGCGCTTCGCCGATCTTCCAATCATCGCTCTCACCGCCAAGGCGATGCGTGGCGACCGCGAGAGCTGCATCGCGGCCGGCGCGTCGGAGTACATTAGCAAGCCGGTCGACGTCGATCAGTTGATTGCACTGCTCCGCGTATGGCTGAACCGGTAACGTCGAGCGTCGTCGAGGTCACGCGCAAGGATGCGCTGGCCGATCTCGAGATCAGCCTGCTCTTGCAAGCCATTCTGCGCTTTAGCGGGCACGATTTTACCGATTACACGGAGACGACGCTCAAACGACACGTTGCCGAACGGCTGCGCGCCGAGAATCTATCGACGATCTCCGCCCTACAAGAGCGAGTGTTGCACGATCCCGACGTGCTTGCGCGCTTCGTCTTTGCGATGTCCAGCGGGAGTGGCCGCCTCTTTCACGACGCGCCGTTCTTCCGCGCTTTTCGCTCGCGAATCGTTCCGCTGTTGCGCACATACTCGTTCACCCGCGTCTGGGTTCCGAGCTGCGGCCGCGGCGAAGACGCGTACTCCCTCGCGGTGCTCCTTCACGAGCAAGGTTTGCTCGAGCGCAGCATGATCTACGCAACCGATGCCAGCGAGCTCGCAATCGCGGCGGCGCGCGCGGGCGTCTTCGAGTGCGAGCCGCTCGACGAGCCAATTGCCGCGTACCGCGCCACCGGCGCGTCGGCGTCCCTCAAGGACGTGTGCGAAACCAACGAAGGCTCGCTCCGGTTTCGTGAAGAGTTCAAGCGGCATATCATCTTCGCCAAGCATAGTTTGGTCACCGACGGTTCGCTCAACGAGTTTCACGTCATCGTTGCTCGCGGCGTGCTGCGCCAGTTTAATCGGGCGCTGCAGTTTCGCGTCCACAACCTGTTCTTGAGCAGCCTCATTCGCCTCGGGTTTCTCTGCGTCGGTACCAGCGAAAGCCTTCGGCATACGCCGCACGAAGGCGTTTTCCGCCGCCTCTCCGACGACGCGCCGATCTACCGCCGCATGCGGTGAGACGGGCGTCGCCGCGTGCTCCCGGGCGGAGCAAACGCAGAGCGCAGGCAAACGGCGAAGGATAATAGCCGCTTAAGAATCGCTTGCTAGCATAGAGCCCTGATGGGCTCCGAGGCAGAGCAGACGCTGCGCGCCGGTCTCTGCGCCGCTGCGGGCGAGGAGCGCGAGGTAGCGCGTCTCGTCGAACCGGCGTTGCTCGCATGCCGCAATGCCGCCGAGATCGCCGCCCGTTACGCGGCAACGGAGCGCGAGCCGAGCGCCTACGATCTTCTGGTCGCCGGCACCGTGCTCGCATGGTCGGCCGACGCAGGCGGCACCTACGATTCATTCCGCGCCGCGCACGATCGGGCGTTTACCGCCGGCTTGTTTGATCTCGCGGTTGCGGCGCGCGAGCGGCTGGCCCATCACGCGCTGCTCTTCGGCGACGTGGCGACCGCGCGCCGCGCGATCGACGATGCCATTGCGCTGGCTCAGACGCACCGTCTCTCGAGCTGGCTGCTGCGTTCCCTTGCGGCGGCGGCGCGCTTCGCGCTCGATGCGGGCGATCTCGAGAGTAGCGCGCAGCTGTTGACGCGCGGTCGCGCGGCGGCGCGAAGTCCCGAGGAGGTCGCTTTGTTTGCGGCGACCGGCGCGCAGCTGGGCGTGGAGCTGGGCGATGACGGGGCGCTGCGAATGTGGAGCTCGCCTGAAATTCTCGAGGTCGCGCTGCGCAGCGAGCGCGCCGACGCGGCGATCTCGGCCACGATCGCCGGCTTGATTGCAGCCGTCCCACCGGTGCGCGGCGTGCCGTCTGCGATCGCTTTGCGCCGCGCGCTTTTCCAAGCCGCCGGCGACGCGGGTGCGACGGAACTCTTCTCGCTGGCCGCGCGCTACGGCGACCTCGACGAGGCGCGCCTCGGCGTCGATTCGCTGCGAGCGCTCGTCGCGCCGAATCGTCCCTATCTGCGCGCGCATCAGCTATTGGCGCGCGCCCATTTCCTCTTTCGGTCCAATGAGCGAGGGGGCTGGGTCGATTGCGCGGGCGACGCCGCGCGCGCTTTCAGCGCGATGGGCATGCGCCGTTGGACGAACGACGCGATGCGGCTGCTCGTTACCCAGGAACCGTCGGGCGAACGGCGGCCACGCGGGCGTCTTGCCGGCTCGGCGCTGACGGGGCGCGAAGAACAGGTCGCGCACCTCATTCGTCGCGGCGCCCGCAATCGCGAAGTGGCGGCCGCGCTGCAAATCAGCGAGCACACCGTCGAGCGGCACGTGAGCTCGATCTTGGGCCGCCTGGGCTTGCGTTCGCGCTGGCAGATCGCCGACCCGAAGAAGGACAAAGAACCTTAAGGTTTGGCGAAATTTCTTAGGACGGCATAAAGTCGCGTTGCGCAAACCTTAACGAGCGGGCCGATTCCAGGATGCACGGCGCGCTCGCATCCCCTAGCATCGAGCCAAAGGGCCCGGCGCAACGCGTCGGCCTCGCGGTTGCTGCTGGGGGTCGTAATTGATTGAAAGCCTGCTGCGCGTTCGCAAGCGCGCCGTCCTCATCGGTGTTTGTTACGTGGCGCTTGCGCACGGCCGGGCGTTAGCGGAGACGGGCGGTTTGATATCGGGGATCGTGACGGACGACCGGACGCGTGCTCCGATTGCGGGGGCGCAGGTGGTGGCGCGATCGCCCAGCGGCACGTACAAGACGGTAACCGACGGTCGTGGTGCGTTTCATTTTTTGAGCGTGCTGCCGGACAACTACGCGCTGTCGGTGACGAAGGCGGGGTATTTGCCGTACTCGACGGTGGTCGTGGTGCTCAACGGGTCGCAGAACACGGTGGCGGTGGTGTTGTCCAAGACGCTCAAGGTGATTGCGTCGACGCACGCGCGTTCGGCGGGGAGCGCGTTTCAGCGCGGGATGACGATTGACACGTACACGGTGACGGGCTCGCAGATCACGACGGTAACGGGCAAGGCATTCAACGCCGACGAGAACGACTTGCTGCGCAGCATTCCGTCGGTGACGATCGACAAGACGGGGACGGTGTCGATTCGGGGTGGTTTTGCCTTTGAGGCGGCCTACGAGTTTGAAGGGATCGACTACACGTCGCCGCAGCCCAACTTGCAGAACACGCTGCAGAACATTGCGAACTTCAACCTGCTCAACGGGGTGGGCAGCGTGCAGCTCATTCCGGGTGCGGGGGATGCGACGCACGGGGACACGGGGACGGGCCTGGTGCTGTTCACGGCCAAGAACGGGACGTATCCGAGTTACTTTCACGCCGACGCCGAGGCGCAGATGTTTCCCTACTTGCATCAGTTGGGGTTGGAGTGGGGCTGGGCCGACCCGTCGCAGCGGCTGTCCAACTACGCGGGGTTCATCGGGATCCGTCAAGCGTTTCAGTACGGCATTCCGGGGACGGCGGCCAACACGTTGGGGTTATTGAGCACCAATGCGGCGACGTTGGGCAGCACGATCAATCCCAATGCGGTCTACTACGCGCCGCAGTTTTTGAGTTCGGACGACTTCGTCGACAATCTGATCTACCGGTTCGGTCACGACAACGACCAGCGGGTGCAGTTGTTCATCCAGGACCAGTCGATCACGCAGACGCTCGATTACGGGGGGTTTCAGTACTTGCCGTACATTTCGGGCGGGACGACCTCGGGCAAGTGCGCGCCGTATCCGATCATCGGTCCGGGTGGTCAGCCGGTGAACTCGGCGGTGCAGAACTACGCGTGCGACAATCTGATTCCGCTCTTTCCGGGTCAGCCCACGACGTACGCGTTCGTGTCGCAGGCCGACACGCAGAAGAGTCCGTTTTTGGCCTACAAGGGCGAGTACGACGTCAACGTGGGGAGCACGACGCTGCTGACGGCGCGGTTTTGGCGCACGTTCATGGGTCAGTCGCAGAGCATGCCGGCGCAAGGCATTTTTGCGCAGCCCTACGGCGGGACGCGGGAGGCGGGTCAGCTCGACGGGACGACGCAGATCGGCAGCAAGCACACGCTCAAGTACGGCACGATCGACGAGTACGTCGTGCCGTACGGCAACCGGTACGACTTCACGTCGTACACGGCCTTCACGACGCTGCCCTACATCATCACCTACCCGATCACGCATCCCAACGAGCCGCTGCCGATTCCCTACACGTACACGGGCCTGCTGCCCAACAACAATCCCTTTGCGGCGCAGGGGTTGGAGAAAGACTTTCTGTCGCCGGCGTTTTGCGCGTCGCAGGGGATCAGCGGCTGCGGGTACTTGTTGGGGTACTTTCCCGGCGGGGTGCGCTTTCCGTTCGAGGAAGACGTTGACACGGTCAGCCAGCAGCAGTACGGGGCGTACGTGCAAGACACGGTGGAGATGTCCGATCGGTGGAAGGCGATGGCGGGGCTGCGCTTGGACGGCTACAACTTTCAGATTCCCGCGCAAGCGGGTGCGCCCGCGTCGATTCCGGCGGCCGAACATCAGCGCCTGTACGAGCCGCACGCCGATCTGTCGTATTCGCCCGATGCGCGCGACACGATTCGGTTGGGCTTTGGCCATACGCTCTCGATGCCGCTGCCCAGCCTGATCGGGCAGAACGTCAGCAGCGCGCCGTACGCGCCTTTTGCCGACATCCCGTCGTACGACAACTCGACCGGGCGCGCGGCCGACTACTGCGGTCCGCTGGCCAACGAAGTCTGCGCGAACTACGCGCAGCAGCTCTACTGGCTCACGCGCGACTACCGCTTTGGCAGCTCGACGCTGGAGGCGCCGCTGGTGGGGGCGACCTTTACCAACATCGATCTGTCCTGGGCGCACGCCTTTCGCGACGGGGCGGCGGTCAAGCTGACGCCCTTCGTGCGCCGGGGCTACAACGTCATCGAGCAGACCGCGCAGATCATCGGCTTCAACTACCAAACCGGCGCGCCGATTTTCGGCGACGTGGCCTACTCGAATCTGGGCATTCAGAAAGCGACCGGGGTGGAAGCGCTCTACACCAAAGAACTGCCGCTGGGCGTCTCGATGCAGATCGGCGCAACGTACATCAGCCAGTTCGGCAACGAGCCGCCCGGGACGTTCTTGCAGCCGGCGGCGCTGGCGCTGGGGATCGTCTATCGCTCGCCCGATCTGTCGCCCTTTCAACTCAACGCGGCGTTCAACTGGAAAAATGCGCACGGCTGGCGGATCAATCCGGTGATCTACGCCAACTCGGGCTATCCCTACGGCGCGGGGTACTACACGGCGGTCTACTGCGACGGCATTCCGGTGGTCGTGCCCAGCACGAGCCTCTCGCTCATTTACTCCGGCACGCCGGGCTACATCGATCCGCTCGATCCCGGCTCGTGCACCAAACCCAACATCGCCGCCACGCGCGGCGTGGCCGAGCGGGGCCTGGCCGGCGGCTTTCTCACCGCGCCGCGGGTCGACGCCAACGTCACGGTCGAATATCGCCCGCCCACCCGCGGCGTCCTGGGCCAATCGGTCTTTGGCCTGTCCATCGTCAATCTCTTCAACGAGCTCTACAACGTGCCGATCTTCAACGGCTGCTACGGCACGCCGGTGACCACCGGCTTGGCGACGGGCACGGCGCCCTGCACCTACGCCAGCTCACCCTATGCCGCCCCCGACGTGGCCGCGCATGGCAGCGGGCCGTATCTGACCTATCCCAATCTGCCCCCCATTTCGTTCCGGCTCTACTATCAGGTGACAATTTAAATGCAGGTGACAATTTAAATGCTCGGGACTACGCCCCGCGCTTGGCGCTTCGCTTCGCTTTCGGCACTTGCTGCGCAGCGCCGAAATCTGCGCTGCGCGCCCCCACGCCGACGACGCGGCGTGGGCCCCCTTCTGCTCGTTGCGCTGTGTTCGTTGCTCGTTGCCTGCGGCAACGGCGGCGCCTCCGAACCACCGGTGACGTCGTACGACCCCGCGGCCACGAGCAAACTGCAGTTCGCCGTCGGCGTGGCGACCCTGTCGTTCAATAGCGGCGCCAGCGTCGCCTACGGCCTCACCACCGTCGAAACGCTGCGCCAAAAAGACGGCCTGTCGGGAACGCTCTACAACGTGCCGATGATCATCGGACCGTCGAGCTTCGACGTGCTCATCTCCGTCGAGACGGGCAACGAAGTGCAAGACGCCGGCGCGGACTTGGGCACCAACCACATCACCTGGGGCACGCTCAATCAAGAGCAGTGGACCGGACCGTCGCGCGGCTCCAAAGCCTCCAGCACCGGCGCGTTCGGCTACGGCTTGTGTCCGTGCAACTCCGACTCGGGACCCATCAACGGCTTCACGCCGCTCTTCCAAGCCTTCAACACGCCGATCTACGGCGAGCAAACCTATAACGGCATCGGCCTGTGGTACGGCGGACCGCCGGCCTTCCCGGCCGAGGGGCCCTCGGTGCGCGCGCTGGGATGGCTGGGCTACTCGCTGGGCTTCACCGATTTCGCCGTGGCCCCGGTGGTGGGCAAGTACACGCTCTACGCCGCCGTGCCGCCGGCCTACGATACGCCGCAAAATCCGACGCCCAGTCCCGGACCCAACGGCTCGCCCACGCCCCCGCCGGGGATTCTCGCCGCCGGCGCGCAGCTCACCACCCTCACGCCCCTGCCCCCCTTGGCCGTGCCCGCCTTTACCCCCGACGGCAAAGGCGGCGGCACGATCGGCCTCACCGTGCCCACCGGCGTGCGCGAAGCCGTGGCCGAAGTCTATACCCCGGCCCTGAGCGGCAAAAGCACCAGCTTCTGCACCCAAGCGCATACCGACGGCGGCTACTACACCGTCGTGACCCACACGTCGGGCGCGCAACGGCTCACCCTGCCCGACGACGTGGGACAACTCACCCAATCGGGTGAGAAAACCCCCTCGATCTGTCCCAAGGGCAGCTACTACGTCTACGCCGCCGGCGTGGACTGGCCGCTCTACGAAGCCGCCTATCCCGAGAATCTCTCGCAACTGCCGCGCATCACCGGACCTAACGGACAAGCCGACGTCACTACCTCCGCCGTCTTCTCCGGAGTCTATCCCTGATGAAAACGGC
>JASHOM010000080.1 GCA_030041115.1 Vulcanimicrobiota bacterium
CGTCGGCGCTGGTGACGTAGAACGTCACCTTGCTGCCGAGCGGCACCGTGAGTCGCGACGGATCGAACTCGAAGACCTCCGCCACGTAATAGGCTTCGTACGACCCGTCGGACAGCTTGCGCAAGCCGGGCTTGTCAAAAGGCGGCGTCTGCGAAACCCTCGTCGGGTCGACTTGTTGCATGTCCGTCGGCGGGTTGATATCGTCGGCGAATGCGGCAAAAGCGATCAGGGCCAAGAAAACGACGAGCATCGAGGAGCCGAACGTGAGCCACCACCGCTCGTAGCGATGGATCGGCATCACCAGCGCACCCGCAACAGCGCGTACATTCCGAGCCACAGAAGCGCAAACGTCGCGCCCATGACGAGCACGAAGCGCAGGGTCCCGACCAGCGGCGCCTCGTGCGTCTCCTTCACGATGCTCCCGCCTTGGACTTCTCGTCTCGGGCGATGGCCTCGTTGACGAGCTCGGCCCCGGGTAGGGAAAGGGTCAGGGTAGCCGGATAACCCTGCGCAAGGTGGTACGGACAGGCGACGACTCGGCGTTCGACGATCTGCGGCATGGCGCCATCGTAGCGGCCGCGTGCGAAGAACTATCGAACCCGGCGTTCTTAACTACTTCACAACTTGCGCATCTTGTAGCCGACGCCGTAGACCGTTACCACGTGTTCGGGCTTGCGCGGATCCTTTTCGATCTTCTTACGTAGATTGTTGATGTGGCGGTCCAACGTGCGCTCGAAGATCGCGCCGTCGTCGCCGAGCCGATCGAGCAGGTGGGCGCGGGTAAAGACCTCGCCCGGATTCTCGGCCAACAACGCGAGAATTCTGAACTCCGTTGCAGTCAGGCCGGCCGGCAGCCCCGCAACGCTGACCTCGTGGAAGTCGTAGTCGATCTCCAGGTCGCCGACGCGCCTGCGGCGCGATGGTCGAACGCCCCCTGGAGGCATGCCCTCGGAGGTGCGGCGTAAGAGCGCTCGCACGCGAGCGACCAGCTCGCGCGGCGAGAAAGGTTTGACCACGTAGTCGTCGGCGCCGAGCTCGAGACCGACGACGCGATCTGCTTCCGTCGCGCGGGCCGTCAGTACGATGGTCGGAATGCGCCGGCTCGACGAGCTCGCCACTCGAAGGACGGCAAGCCCGCTGCCGTCCGGCAGCGTGATGTCCAAGACGAGGAGATCGGGCGCAACGCGCTCGAGCGCCGCCAGCGCCGCGGCGACGCTCGCGCAGACTTCGACGATCATGCCTTCGCGCTCGAGATAGGCTTCGACCACTTCGGCGATTTGCGGCTCGTCGTCGACGACCAGAATTCGCGGGCGCTGCACTTAGCCGCTCTCTCCGCGTTGCACGATGTCGCGCGCGCGCCGCAGCGCATCGGCGAGCGCTTCGAGTTTCGGCGGGGACGGCTCGACGAGCCCGTCGAGCATGCCCTCGACGTTTGCCAACGCTACGGCGAGGAGATTGCCCAGCTCGTGCCCGCTCTCGTCGCTCCTGCGCATTCCGAGATTAATCCGCTACGCGAGGAGGCGAGCCCTACGCAGACGGATGGGGACCGGCAGGCCGCGAACGGATTTCGTCGAGATGGACGCAGCGCTTTTTTCGCTGGGTGACATCGCGGGAAGTCGCTTTCCGCTGCTCGAGTATGCTCCCGACGCAACGGTCATCGTCGACGGCGAGGGCACCATTCGACTCGTAAACGGCCAAACGGAGCGCCTTTTCGGTTACTATCGCGAGGAGATGCTCGGAAAGCCGGTCGAGCTGCTCATACCTGCGCGCTTCCGCAGCCGGCACGTCGCCGAACGAACCAGCTATTCCACCGACCCCCGCGTCAGACCGATGGGCACCGGCTTCGAGCTCTTCGGGCTGCGCAAAGACGGCAGCGAGTTTCCGGTGGAGATCAGCTTGAGCCCGATCGTGGCTCGCGAGGGAACGTTCATCGCTGCCGCCATTCGCGACGTGACCGAGCGCAAGGCCTTCGAGCGGCGCCTGCAAGAGCTCAATGCGCAACTCGAAGCCGCGAACCGAACGAAGGATCATTTTCTGGCTTCGATGAGCCACGAGCTGCGAACGCCGCTCAACGCGATTCTGGGGTTCGCGGGAACGCTCTTGATGAAGCTCCCCGGTCCGCTGACCGGCGAACAGGAACGCCAGCTCCAAATCGTGCAATGGAGCGGCCGGCATCTACTTTCGCTCATCAACGACGTCTTGGACCTGGCGAAGGTGCAATCCGGGAAGCGCGACCTTACTTTCGAACGCGTGCCCGTTCGAGACGTCGTTCGCGACGTCGCAGCCTCGCTGGCATCATTTGCCGAAGAGAAAGGCCTCGAGTTCACGAATTCCGTTGCGGACGACGCGGAGTTCATAACGACGGACCGCCGAAGCCTGCGGCAGATCTTGCTGAATCTCACCGACAATGCAATAAAATACACCGAAAAAGGCTCGGTGCACGTCGCCGCCCGGAGGTCGCGCAAGGACGGGCGCAGCGCGCTGATCGTCAGCGTCATCGACAGCGGCGTCGGAATAGAGTCCAAGGACGTCGAGCGGCTGTTCGAAGCCTTCGAGCAGCTCGACGCGTCGAGCACGCGGCGCGCCGCCGGCACCGGCCTGGGGCTCTATCTCTCGCGAAGCTTGGCCAGGCTGTTAGGAGGCGAGCTCGACGTGACGAGCGAGCACGGGATAGGCAGCACGTTCACGTTGACGCTTCCGCTCCTCTCGTAGCGGCGATGAAAGATCGCATTCTCGTCGTCGACGACAATCGAGCAAACCTCGATCTGATGCTCTATCTGCTGGGGGCATTCGGTCATGAAGTGGTCGGCGTCCCGGACGGACTCGCGGCTTATGCCGCGGCGCGCGACGGTGATTTTGCGCTGATCCTCACGGACATCTTGATGCCCGGGATCGACGGCTACGAGCTCGCAGCGCGCTTGAAAAGCGACGCACGCCTCTCGGCAACTCCGTTGATCGCCGTTACCGCGCTCGCGATGGCAGGCGATCGAGAGCGCATCAGGGCCGCGGGGTTCGACGGCTACATCCCCAAGCCGATCGAACCGCAGAGTTTCGTCGCGCAGATCGCCGCTTACCTCGAGCCCGCCGGCTCCGATTGATGGCGACGGTTCTGATCGCCGACGACGACCCAAACACGCGTCTGCTCGTACGCACCGTACTTTCGCACGCGGGGCATCGCGTCATCGAAGCGCGAAACGGATCGCAAGCGCTCGAAAGCGCCCGGGCGGAGCTCCCCGCGTTGATTCTGCTCGATCTCTCGATGCCCGGCATGAGCGGCGCCGAACTGTTGCGGGCGCTGCGCTCCGACTCCAGCACGAAGTCAACCTCCGTTGCGCTCTACACCGCAACGCCGATGAACGCGGCGCTGCGCGACTTCATGGAAATCTACGACGTCAGAGCGACGATTCCGAAACCCTCGGAGCCCGAGGACTTGCTGCGAGCCGTCGAAGACGTGCTCGGGGCTGCCTAGAAAGCCTTTTACGCCTCTCAGAAGTCGATGATGACTTTCAAGGCCTTTGTCCGCGCAGCGCTCCCGAACGTCTCGTACGCCTCCATGATCTGCCCGAACGTGAAGTGGTGCGTGATGAGCTGCTTGGGATCGAGCTTGCCGGAGACGACCGTGCGAAGGAGCATCGGCGTCGTCACCGCGTCGACGAGCCGCGTCGTGATCGCGATGTTCTGCGACCA
>JASHOM010000081.1 GCA_030041115.1 Vulcanimicrobiota bacterium
GGTGGCGGCGGCGAACGTCGCGAGCCCGGCCGCGGCGAGCGCGGCGACGATCACGTCGCCGGCGGCAAACGGCGCCTATTCGGGGAATTCACTGTCGAATCTCAACCAATGGAGTGCGTCGGCGCGCTTGCTGCGCGTTGACGACGTTGCTTCGGTGAGCGATTCGTACGAGCCGCAGCGCCAGTATAGCTACGTGGGGAACGCGGCGACGATTTCGCTGGGCGTGCAGAAGGCGACCAACGCGAGCGAGGTGACCGCCGCCGAGAACGTCATGAAGGCTCTGCCCGCGATCGAAAAGTCGTATCCCGCCATCGATTTCAAGATTCTCAACAATCAGGCGGCCTACACGAAGCAACAGATCTGGAGCGTTTTCCACACGCTCATCGAAGCGGTTTTGATTACCGCCGTGGTCATGCTCTTCTTTTTGCGCTCGTGGCGCAACGCGATCGTCGTGCTCATCGCAATCCCGGCTTCGCTGTGCGTGACCTTGACCATAATGAAGCTCGTCAATTTTACGATCGACACCATCTCGCTCTTGGCGATGACGCTCATCATCGGAATCTTGGTCGACGACTCGATCGTCGTTCTGGAGAACATCGAACGCCATCACGAAAATGGCGAGCGGCCATGGGACGCGGCGATCAAGGGACGAACGCAGATCGGCCCGGCGGCCGTCGTCATCACGCTGGTCGACGTCGTAGTCTTTCTTCCGATTGCGTTCTTGCCGGGCACCGTCGGAAAGTTCTTGGCCGAGTTCGCGCTCGTCGTGGTCGTTGCGACGCTGACTTCGCTCTGCGTCTCGTTCACGATAACGCCGTCCTTGGCGGGGAACTGGTCGCTGCTCTCGCGCTGGAGACCGCCGCGTCCGATCGAGGCGTTCGCGCGCGGCTTCGAGCGCACGCGTCAATGGTACGCGCGGCGGGCGCTGCCCTGGGCGCTTCGGCGTCCGCGGCTGGTCTTCGTCACCAGCTTCGCCGCGGTCGTCGTGGCCTGTTTGCTGGTTCCGTTGGGCGTCGTCGGGTTCGAGTTCATTCCGGCGGTCGACCGCGGTGAGATCTTCGTTCAGCTCACCTATCCGACGGGTACGCCGCTCACCACGGTGAACGCCGCGGTCGCGGCAATCGACAAACGCTTCTCCGCGCTGCCGGATACGGAGTCGCTCACCGGACTCGCCGGCGGAACGCAGTCGAACTTCGGCGGGCTCATCGCGCAAGGATCGGTCGGACAGATCCACGTTTTCTTGAAGCCCAACCGGCGCCGTCCGACCGAGTTTTGGGTGGGGCTCTTCGGCCGCATCGCTAGAGAGTACGCGCCCACGGCTAGGGTCGTCGCGATCCCTGCGACCGGAACGGGCGGAGGGAACGCGCAGCCCATCGATTATCTCGTAACCTCGACGACCGACGACCCCGACAAGTATGCAACGATGGTAGCCGACGCGCTCCGCGAAACGCCCGGAACCCTCAACGTGAACACGTCGGCGGAACAGGTCGCGCCGCAGATCGACGTCCAGTTCGATCGCGACGTCGCTCGGGCGATGAACGTGAACATCGGCCAAGCGGCCGCGGCAATCCGCGCCGCGTACGGGGGAACGCTGGCGACGCAGTTCAATACCGCGCGCGGAACAAAATACGTGCAAGTGATCTACCCGCCGGCTTTTCAGACGACCCTGCGGACCGTAAGCGAGATCCCGCTGCGGAGCAATAACGGCACGTTGACCTATATCGGCGACATTGCCAAGTTCGTGTCGGATCCGTCGGCCCCGCTCATGACGCGCGTCAACCGGCAGACCGTCGTGCACGTGCAATCCAACCTCGCGCCCGGGGCGACGCAATCGATCGTGCAGAACAACTTCATGCACCGGCTGGCCGCATTACATCTGCCCGATACCGTCTCGGTCAGAGCAAACGTGGGCGGTCAGCAGCAGAATCTCTCCGACACGGTCCACGGCATGGCGGTCGGCTTGATCCTCTCTCTCTGCCTCGTCTATCTGCTCATGGTCGCGCTCTACGATAGCTACCGGCTGCCCTTCATCATCATGTTTTCGGTTCCGGTCGCGGCGGTCGGCGCGCTGACGTCGCTTGCGGTCACGCATCAGGCGCTCAATCTTTTCTCGCTCATCGGTACGGTTCTGCTCGTCGGCCTTGCGTCCAAGAACGGCATTCTGCTCGTTGATTTCGCCAATCACATGGTCGAGCGAGGCTTGGATCGCGCGAGCGCGATGGTCGAAGCCGCGCGCGAGCGCTTCCGTCCGATCGTCATGACGACGTGCGCGATGATCGCCGGCATGTCCCCCATCGCGCTCGCGCTCGACCCCGGAGGCGCCCAACGCCAGGCGCTGGGCATCGTGGTCATCGGCGGCCTCGTGAGCTCGCTCTTGCTGACGCTCGTGCTGGTGCCCGTGATGTTCATGTGGCTTGGTCCCGAGCCGAAGACGCGCGAGGACGCCGTCGAGCGCGACCTGCAGTCGCTCGTGCCGAGCGGAGCGCGATAGATGCGCATCACGCGGCTCTTCGTCCGGCGGCCGACCCTCGTCACGGTCTTTCTCGCGCTCGTGCTCTTGGGAGGTACGATCTCCGGCGTCAACCTCGTCAAGCAGCAGCTGCCCAACTACGACGTTCCGTCGATTCAGGTGCTTCTAACCTATTCGGGCGCGTCGACGACCGAGATGCGCGACGCGATCGTCCGCCCGCTCGAGGATCAGATCGCCGGCGCGCCCGACTTGAGCTACATGGAAACGGCCATTCAGCCGGGGCAGGCCTCCATCGTTGCCGTCTTCTCGCTGACGTCCGACCAAAACACGGACCTCGTTCAAGTGCAGGGTCGCGTGCAAGACTCGCTCCACCAGCTTCCCACCGATTTGCCGACGCCGCAGATTTCGATCTACAATCCGAGCGAGGCGGTCGTGGTCTCGCTGATTGCGTCTTCCTCGACGCTGGCGTTGGGCGATCTCTCCGCAATCGTGACCAACAACATCGTTCCGGCGATCGAGCAGGTTCCGGGCGTTTCGTACGTCCAGGAGAATGGCGCCGTAACGTCGTCGATTCAGGTCAACGTCAAGCCGGATGCCTTACGCTCGTCGGGCTTCACGCTTACCGACGTCGTCAATGCGATCGCAAACAATAACGTTCGGGCGCCGGGCGGAATCGTGTACGAGCCCGATCGCGAAACGACGCTGGACGTGCGCGGCGACATTACCGACGTGCCGACCGTGGCCAGCCTGTTGCTCGGCAACACCACGACTTTTTCGGGTTCGTCCTCGACGAGCTCGATCTATCCGTGGAGCTCCTCATCGCGCCTATACCGCGTGGGCGACGTTGCCAACGTGCAGGACGCCTACGAAACTCAGCGCGTCTTCGCGTATGCCGGCGGAAAGCCGACGATCGAGCTCGACGTGCAGAAGGCGGCCGGGTCGAGCGAGGTGACCGCCTCGAACGCCGTGCTGGCCGTTCTTCCGCGACTGCGCCAACAATATCCCGACGTGAATTTCACCGTGCTCAACGTGCAGTCGACGTACACCAAAGAGCTGCTCTCCGGCGTCACGCGGACGCTGATCGAGGGCATCATCTTCACCGCGATCGTCATGCTCTTCTTTCTGCGCTCGTGGCGCAATGCCGTGGTCGTCATGATCGCGGTACCGGCGTCGTTTCTCGTGACGCTCGCCGCGATGCGCGTCGCCGGCTTTACGCTCGATACGGTCTCGCTGCTGGCGATGACGCTGATGATCGGGATCTTGGTCGACGACTCCATCGTCGTGCTCGAGAACATCGAGCGCCATTATCGCGAGGGCGAGATGCCGCACGTTGCCGCCATCAACGGCCTGAGCCAGATCGGCATCGCGACCATCGTCATCACGCTGGTGATCGTCGTGGTCTTTTTACCGATTTCGTTCCTCCCGGGTTCGGTGGGTCTCTTTTTGCGTGAATTCGGGCTGGTCGTAACGGTTGCGACGCTCACGTCGCTCTTCGTCTCGTTTACGGTAACGCCGGCGCTCGCCGGCCGGTGGGCGCTCTACTCCAAGTGGCGGCCGTGGAAGATCGTCGATCGGTTTACGAGCGGCTTCGAACGCGCGCGGCGCTGGTACACCGAGCGCGCGCTGCCGTGGGGGTTGGATCACCGCGCGACCGTCGTGTGGGTCTCGTTCGGTAGTCTGCTCGTCGCGCTGCTGCTGATTCCGCTGGGCATCGTCGGCTTCGAATACATGCCGCCGGTCGACCGGGGCGAAATCTTCGTGACGATCAACTTTCCGACCGGCACGCCGCTGACGCAGACGAACAAAGCGCTGCTCGAGGCCGCGGCAATCGTCGATCGCGTACCCGACCTTCAATCGGAAGCCTCGATGGCCGGGTCGTATCAAGGCGCGATCAGCGGTTACGTCAATAACGGCGCGATCGCGCAGATCCATCTCTTCCTCAAGGATAAGCGCGCCCGTTCCACCGCCTATTGGGTGGCAAATCTCAGCCGCCGGATCGGCAATCTTCTGCCGTCGGCCAACGTCGTCGCGGTGCCCGCGACCGATCCTTCGGGCGGAATCTCGCAGCCGATCAGCTACGTCGTTTCGAGCCTAACGGCCGATCCGTCCGCGTCGGCGCAGCGCGTCTTTTCGACGCTCGCTTCGACGCCGGGTGCGATCGATGCGACGACGTCGAACACGCAAGAGGCACCGCAAGTCGAGGTCGAGTTCGATCGCGAACGGGCGCGCGCACTCGATGCGACGATAGGGACGGCTTCCACCGCGGTGCGCGCGGCTTTCGGCGGATACACCGCGACGGAGTTCACCGGCCCCAACGGTCTCAAGGACGTTCAAGTCATCTATCCGCAACGCGCGATGCGCTCGCTCGGTGGGATCGCGGCGATCCCGATTCGCGCGAACAACGGATCGATCATCACGGTCGGCGACATTACGAACTTGGTCCTCTCGCCGGCGCCGCCGTTGATGATGCGCATCGACCGGCGCAGCGTCGTGCTCGTCGGTGCCAACGTCGCGCCCGGCGCCATCCTTTCCAACGTCACGCGCTCGTTCGAGCGGCGCTTGCGCTCGCTGAATCTCCCAAAAGGCATCAGCGTGACGCCGGTCGCCGGCGGAAATCAAGCCTCGCTCAGCGAGACCGTCGTCGAGATGACGATCTCGCTGGCGCTTTCGATTCTGCTCGTGTATCTGCTCATGGTCGCGCTCTATAACGGCTACGTCACGCCGTTCATCATCATGTTTACCGTTCCGGTCGCGGTCGTCGGCGCGCTGGGGGCGCTCGCGATCACCCATCAGACGCTCAATCTCTTCTCGCTGATCGGCTCGATCATGTTGGTGGGTCTGGTGGCGAAGAACGGCATTCTGCTCGTCGATTTTGCCAATCAGCTGCGCGACCACGGCCTCACCAAGCTCGAGGCGATCAAAGAGAGCGCTCACGCGCGATTCAGGCCGATCGTGATGACGACCGTCGCGATGATCGCCGGCATGCTTCCGCTGGCACTCGCGCTCGATCCGGGCTCGCAGGCCGAACGGCCGCTGGGCATCGTCGTCATCGGCGGCTTGTCGAGCTCGCTGGTGCTGACGCTCCTGCTGATTCCGATCATGTACCTGCGCTTCGCCCCGCAACGCTACGGGCCGGCGGCGGCCAACGGCGAGGTGGCCGCGAATCAGATCGAACTTCCCATCTCGATGCCCGCGCCGGCCGCCGAATGAGGCGCGTGGGAACCGCTGGCGCGCCCGGGAATCTCGCGGGCGCGCTCGAAGGTACGTAGCGTGAGACGCCCTACGCCGTTCGCCCTCGTGCTCGCCGCTGTGCTCGCGGCGCCGGCCCTCGCGCTCGGCGCTCCTCCGGGAGGCCAGGCGGTCGTCCGCGCGACGCCCGTTTCGCGCGAGTCTCCGACGCGCGGCGCCGCCGCGGAGCGATCCACGCAAGATCAGTTCAAGGTTCCCTTCGACGTCGACCTGCGTCCGGCGCAGCTTCCCGAGGCGGCCCAATACCGGTTGGATCCCTACCAGCCGCGCGCGTGGGAAGCGCCCGGCTACGTACTGTACCAACCCGCATGCCCAAGCGGCGGCCTTTTGGGACCGTCGGTCGGGCTGACGGCGCCGGCCGGCGTCGCGTCGCCGCCGCAGGACTTTACGATCGGTTCGCTCGTCGACCAACGCTCGGAGAATCTCTTCTCATCGACTCCCTCGTACACGAACGGTTCGACGGGTTTAGCGAATCTGGGAAGCGCCGGCGCGGCAGCGTCGAGCCCGCTTACTTTTCAGTACGGACTCGCCTCGACGCCGTGCGGCATGCCGATCATTCCCTAGCGAGCACGCTCGAAATCGCGACGCTTTCCCCATCGGTGAGAATCGTCACCGCGCCGTCTTCATCCGTTCGATAGATCGCCGCGCCGTAACGTCCCAGCGTCGCCAGCGTCTGCGGTGCCGGGTGGCCGAACAGATTGTGACGGCCGACCGAGATGATGGCGTAGGCGGGGTGCACGGCAGCGATGAACTGCGGCGTGGAGCTATAGGCCGAGCCGTGATGGCCGACTTTCAGAATCTCGCAGTGCAGATCGGCGCTTTCGCTCAAGAAGCGCTGCTCGGCGGCCGCGCCCGCGTCGCCCGTAAAGAACATGCAGAAGTTGCGATAGCGCAGCGTGAAGGCGATCGAGTTTTCGTTGATGTCGTTGCGCGAGTTCGCGATGAACGGCAGCGACGGGCCGAGGAACTGCAAGGCGATGCCGTCGTCGGTGCGCCAGCGCATCCCGGCGCGCGGAGAGACGATGGGCACGCCGCCGGCGCGAGCCGTGGCGAGCGCATCTTGATATGCGTGTCCGCCATAGCGTTGACCGCCGTCGGCGAGGTCCCCGACGCGTAATCGGCGCAGCGTCGGCGCCACGCCGCCGGCGTGATCTCCGTGCGGATGCGAGAGGACGATCGCGTCGAGCCCGTGGATGCCGTGGCGCAACAAGAACGGCACCACGACGCGTTCGCCCACCGCTTCGGCGACGGAGGCGCTGCTCCGGCCGCCGCGTTCGAGCCGGCCGCCCGCGTCGACGAGCAGCGCGTGCCCGCGCGGCGTCTGGATAACGATCGCGTCGGCTTGCCCGACGTCGAGCACGGTTATGCGCAAACGCTGCTCGGCCGTCCGCGGCGGCCACAAAACCAAGATCGCGCTCAGCGTCAGCGCCGCGACGGCGAGTGTCCGTGCGCCCCGCTGCCACAACGCGGGCGCGGTGAGCATCGCAGCGTCATAGGCCGCGATGCACCACGCAGGCGCCGGCGTCATCGCGATCGCCGCGCCCGGCAAGGCGCTGATCGTTTGCACGACGGCGAGCATCCACGCGAGGAGCCACGAGTTGCAGTTTGCGACCGCCTGCGCGAGCGGCGCGCACCACGCCAGCGCGAGCTGCATCGCGCCCAGCGCCATCGTCGCCGCGACGCACGGCACGACCGCGAAGTTCGCGGCGACCGCATAGGGCGTAAACTGCAAGAACGTCGCCGCGCCCAACGGCCAGATGCCGATCTGCGTCGCGACGGAAAGCACCAGCGCCTCGCGGATCCGGTCGGGAAGTGCGATCCGCGCCTCGATCCAGCGTTCCAGCGGACCGGCGCTCGTGAAAATCGCGCCGACGCACGAAAACGAGAGCGCAAAGGAGGCCGTCGCGACGCTCGCCGGACGCACGAACGTGACGGCAAGCGCCGCGACCGCCAGCGCATTCCACGAGAGCGTTGCCCGGCCACAGGCGCGAGCCGTCAGCGCGACCGTCGCCATCGTTGCGGCGCGCACGGCGGGCAGTTGCGCGCCGCTCCACCAAACGAAGACCCAAACCAGCACGATCGCCGCGGCGCATGTTGCCCAGCGAGGAAGCGCGAAGGCCGCGAGCAGCGCTGCGCACAGCGCGGCCACCGCGCCGAGGTGCAGTCCCGCGGTTACGAGCACGTGCACCGTTCCAGTCTCTTGAAACTCGGTGCGAAGCGCGGGCGGTAATGCGGAGCGTTCGCCCCAAAGCTCTCCCGCCACCACCGACGCGGCCGGCTCGCCGAGTCGATCGCGCAACTGGGCATGAGCCCACGCGTGCGCGCGCGCAAGCCGGGAGACCGGCGTGTCGGCCGATTGCGCGCCGACCGAAAGAATCTCGGCTCCGTCGAGTCGCGCGTCGAGGCCGCGCTCGCGCTCGATCTGCGCTTCGCTCGGCTCGTCCGGGTTGCGCGCGACGTCGAACGGTTCGAGCCGCCCGCGCACGACCAGTCGCGCGCCGGAGACCGGAACGGGTCCGCGCACGCGCGCCGTCGCATGGAGCCCGTCATCGAGCGCGATCGTGAGCTGGGTCGATCCGTCGCTCTGCGCCGTTACGTCGAGGAGCGTCGCGGCATATCGAGCGGTGCGTTGCTCCATGATCGGCGCGGTCGCGCGTTCGCGTAGCGCGGCATTGGCGGCTGCCGCGCCGAGGACGACTGCGGTAAGGGCAACGACGCGCGGCGGCAAGCGACCCGAGAGGGCGGCAAGGGCGGCCGCAGCCAAGGCGGCAATGACCACGACGCGCAAGCCGGGCTCGAGCGGCGTGACGGCCAGCGTTCCGAGTACTGCCGCAGCCGAGCAGAGAATGAGCGTAAAGGATGGCATCGCGGTCCTCCTGCGACGAGCCGGCGCGCCGTCCAGACCGAGCGAGTGCGAAAGGAGCCCGAGTGCGGATCATCGTTACCGGCGGCGCCGGTTTCATCGGATCTCACGTTGCCGACGCCTACGCCGCGGCCGGTCACGACGTGCTGGTCGTCGATTCGCTCTGGGAGCACGGCGGGGGACGGCGCGAAAACGTGCGCTCGGGCATTGCGTTCGTCCCGATGGACGTCCGGGACGAAGCGCTCGGGCGCGTCTTCGCGGAGTTCAAGCCGGAGGTCATCAGCCATCACGCCGCCCAGCATTCCGTCGCGATCTCCGTTCGCGATCCCATCTACGACGCGCAAGTCAACGTCCTCGGCCTGCTCGGCGTGTTGGAAAGCGCGCGGGGCAGCGGTGCGCGCAAGGTGATCTTCGCGTCGAGCGGCGCGACCTTCGGCACGCCCGACCGGCTGCCGATCACCGACTCGACGCCCCAGCGCCCGACCTCGCCCTACGGCATCAGCAAAATGGTCGGCGAGCATTACCTGCGTTTCTATCGCGACACTTACGGGCTCGACTTCACCGCGCTGCGCTACGGCAACGTTTACGGCCCGCGCCAGGATCCCAACGGTGAGGCCGGCGTGATCTCGATCTTCATCGGCAGGTTCCTCGCGCGGCGATCCGTGCGCATCGACTGGGACGGCGAGCAGACGCGCGACTACGTTTTCGCCGCCGATGTCGCGCGAGCGAATCTCGCCGCGCTCGACCGCGGCTCGGGCGAAGCCTGTGTCATCGGCACGGGCGTCAAGACCAGCGTCAACGAGATCTACCGCGCACTGGTTGAGATCAGCGGTTTCGAAGCGCCGATCGAACGAGCGCCCCAGCGTCCGGGCGACGCGCGCGACGCGCAGTTCGATGCGGCGCGGGCACGCGCGCAGTTGGGCTGGTCGCCCGCGACCGCGCTCGCCGACGGAATTCGCCAAACGTACGGCTACTTCGAACGTCTCGCCGCAGAACGCTGAGGGCTGCGGCGGCTCATGGAGAGCTTCGCGGCAACGGCCGAGCAAATCGCGGCGCATCCGGCGAAGCTCGAAAAGATCGCGTTACTCGCCGGATACTTCCGCGAGGTCGCGGATGCCGATCTGCTCGCGTCCGCGCGTTTCTTCAGCGGCGTTCCGTTCGCCGCGCGCGACCGGCGAACGCTCTCGATCGGCGGGCGAACGATCGTCGAGGTCGCGCGGCGCGTTTGGAGTTTCGACGACTCCGAGCTCGGCGCCGCTTATCGCGCGACCGGCGACGTCGGGGCCGCGCTCGGCGCGCTCGTCCGGCCGCCGCGCGACGCGATGCTCTTTCGCGATCGTCTGACGCCCGCGACGCTCGACGCGCTTTTCGGCGAGATCGCCGCCGCATCGGGAAAGGGCGCAAGCCGGCGGCGTGAGGCGGTGCTCGAACGCATCCTGCGCGCCTGCGAAGATCCGCTGGTCGCGACGTACGTGGTGAAGATCGTTACCGGCGATTTGCGCGTCGGGCTGCGCGAGGGTCTCGTGCTCGATGCGATCGCGGCCGCGTTCGGTACCGATCCCGCGGCGGTGCGACGCGGCGCGATGGCCGCGGGCGACGTCGGCGCGGTCGCGCTCGCCGCCAAACACGGCACGCTCAGCGAGCTGCGCGCCGGGTACGGTACGCCGATCGGCTTCATGCTGGCGACGCCCGTTACGTATGGCGACTCCTATGAGGAGCTGCGCGGCGGCGTCTGGCACTTCGAAGACAAGTACGACGGGATCCGCGTGCAGGCGCACGTGCGCAACGGGTCGGTGCGGCTCTTCTCGCGCCGGCTCAACGAGATCGCTTCGTCGTATCCCGAGGTCGCGCAGACGCTCGCGTCGCTGCGCGGCGACGCAATCCTCGACGGCGAGATCGTTGCGATGCGCGACGGGCGAATCTTGCCGTTTCGCGAGCTTCAAGCGCGGCTACGGCGCAAGACGCTCGACGAGTCGCTCTTGCGCGATGTGCCGATCGCGTACGTGGTCTTCGACGTGCTCGCGCACGGCGACGAGCTGCTGCTCGACGCACCGCTCGCCGCGCGACGCGAGCGGCTGGCCGATCTCTTCGTCGAAACCGCGAATCTCGTCCGCGCCCCCTTCGAGACGGCCGGGAAGGTCGCCGCCACGGACGTCAACGCGCGCTTCGAGGCGGCTCGCGCCCGCGGCAACGAGGGGCTGATGCTCAAGCGGGCCGACTCGCCCTACGCGCCGGGTCGGCGCGGCAAGTGGTGGCTCAAGCTCAAACGCGAGCTTTCGACGCTCGACGTAGTCGTCGTCGCGGCGCAATGGGGTCACGGCAAGCGCGCGGGCGTGCTTTCCGACTACACGTTTGCGGTGCGCGGCGACGACGGAAGCCTCCAAACGATCGGTAAGGCCTATTCCGGCCTGACCGATGCGGAGATCGCCGAGCTCACGCCCTGGTTTCTGGCGCATCGCCTGCCGCCCGATCGCCGGCGTGAAAAGGCGCGCGCTCAGGAGATTCCGGTCGAACCGAAAGTCGTGCTCGAAGTCGCGTTCGACGTGATCCAAGAGAGCGATCTCCACGAAAGCGGCTTTAGCTTGCGCTTCCCCCGCATGGCTCGCATCCGCGACGACAAACCCCCCGACGAGATCGACACGCTCGCGCGCGTCAGAGAGATCTACGGCGCAATGCTCTCCCGCGAGTCGGGCGTTTGAATGTGTTCGGGGCGAACGCCGATGCCGATCATCCGGGCCGGCAAGCGCCGAAGTGCCGGGAACTCGTCGAAGAGGCGAGCGACGAGCGGCGGGCGCGTCACGGGCGCGCCTTTTATCAGCGGACCGATGGCGCGATCCTGTACGAACGTTTGAAATGCCTGCGTCACCTTCGTGGGAAACATGCGCCGGTCTTGGACGCGCTGGAGATCCGATTCGGTCGGCGGCTCTCCGGCGAGCAACGGTGCCGCAAGAAAGTTAGCGGCGGCGACGGCGTCTTGAATGGCAAGATTGATGCCGATCCCGCCGATCGGCGACATGGCATGGGCCGCGTCGCCGATGCAGATCAGACCCGGCCGGTGCCAGCGCGGCATCCGGTCGACGCGCACGTCGAGCATGGAGACCTTGGACCAATCGTCGAGCTCGGCGACGCGGTCGCGCAGCATCGGCACCGTTTCCGCGAGGCCGCCCTGAAGTTCGGAGATTCCCTGCGCTCTGACTTGGTCGAACGAGCCTTTTGCGATCAGGTAGGCGCACTGCCAATACGTGCCGCGGTTGAGCAGGATGACCATATGACCGGTTCGCACCCAGCCGAGCTGCTGCGTAGAGTCTTGCGGGTGCTTCGCGATTCGCATCCACAACAGGTCCATCGGTGCGCCGAGATCCTCGACCGCGAAGCCGGCGAGATCGCGAACGGTCGAATGGCGCCCGTCGGCTCCGACGACGAGCTTCGTTGCGATCTCGATCGAGCCGTTCGGCCCCTCGGCGCGCACGCCCGTCACGCGCCCGTCGCTCTCGATCAGACCGGCGCCTTGGGTCTTCATGAGGAGATGGAACGTCGGATAGCGCCGGCCGCGTTCGGCGAGGAAGTTGAGAAAATCCCATTGCGGCATGAGCGCGACGAACTTACAGTGCGTCGGAAGGTGGGTGAGATCGGCGACCTCGACCGACTCGCCGGCGATGCTGGCGCCGGCGGTTCGAAACTCGTCATGCGGAAGCGCGAGAAAATCGGTGAGCCATCCGAGCTCGTACAGCAGCTCCAGCGTCGACGGATGGACCGTGTCGCCACGAAAGTCGCGCAAGAAGTCGGGATACTTTTCGAGCACGGTCACGTCGATGCCGGCGCGAGCGAGCAGGACGCCGAGCATCACCCCGCAGGGTCCGCCGCCGACGATGCAAACGCCGGTCGAGAGTTCCGCCGTCCTCACGTCGCCACGAAGCTCAGCAGTTTATCGGGAACGTAGACGCGCTTGCGAATTTCCTTGCCGTCGAGATACGCGCGAACGTTCGACTCGGCCAGCGCAAGCTCGACCGCCGCCTCCTCGCTCACGCCCGCCGGCGCGACGATCCGCGCGCGGACCTTGCCGTTGATCTGCACGACGATGGTGATCCGATCGGCCGCCAAGACGCGCGAGTCGGGTTCGAGATACGGCTCGAGGTGAACGGAGCGCTCGTGGCCCGAACGCTCCCACAGCTCCTCTGCGATGTGCGGCGCGAAGGGCGCGACGAGGATCGGCAAGACCGAAACCGCATAGCGCAACGCGGGCGAGTTCGAGCCGGATGCGGCGGTCATGAGGTTGACGAGCTCGTCGATTCTGGCGATCGTCGTGTTGTAATGGAACCGGCGCGAACGCGTTTCGTCCACCGCAGACTTCGCTACGACGTGCACCGCCCGCACCAACGCGGCGTCGGCCGGCGTTTGGACGTCGGGTAGCGCGCTCGCGGTGACGCCGTCGTTTGCTTCGCAAGCGCGCCAGATGCGGTTGAGCAGCCGCAGGCGTCCGCCGATGCCTTCGTCCGTCCAGTTGCTCGTTTCTTCGGGCGGCGTGACGTAGAGGAGGAAAAGCCGCATCGCGTCGGCGCCGTATTTGTCGGCGGACTCGTCGATGCCGATGACGTTGCCGCGCGATTTCGACATTTTCTCGCCGTCGTGCAGCAGCATTCCCTGATGGAAGAGATGCTCGAACGGCTCGTCGCCGCCGCGCACCCACCCGCGGTCGTGAAAGAACTTATAAAAGAAGCGCGAGTAGAGCAGATGCAGTACCGTGTGCTCGGCGCCGCCGATGTATTGATCGACGTTCATCCAATGCTTCGCAAGCTGCGAATTCCAGGGCGCGTGGTCGTTGTGCGGATCGAGATAGCGCAGATAATACCACGACGACTCGAAGAAGGTGTCCATCGTGTCGCTCTCGCGCTGCGCCGGGCCGCCGCAGTTCGGGCAGGTCGTGTTGATGAATGCAGCGTCACGAGCCAGCGGTGAACCCTCGCCGGTGATCGGCAC
>JASHOM010000082.1 GCA_030041115.1 Vulcanimicrobiota bacterium
TCGATGTTGAACCCGTTGGGACGAACGAACGTCCGGGCGAGCACGTCGGGTTCGGCGACGCTATCGACGGCAAAGGTGCGCATGTCGCGCCGGGTGTGGTCGTAGGCGACGCAGTAGACGCGCCCCGCATTGACGATGAACCCGTACGGGTCGACCGTCCGCGCGCTGGACTTTCCTTCCTTGTCGAGATAGGTGAAGCGCGCGCTGCGCGAGTTGCGCTCGGCCGAGGAGAGGAGCGCGAAGGCGCGCTCACCGCGCTCGTCGAGCCGAATCTCCGAAAGCCGGAAGGCCATGGGCGAAGCGGCCTCGACGCGAGCGCGAGCGTTGCGTCCCGCGCTGTCAACCAGCTTTTCGGCGACCTCGTCGATCGACGTACCGATCGTGCCGCCTATGCTCGCACTCAACGAGCGCAGCGCGACCAGCCCGAAGAGCTCGCCGCTGGTGAGATCGAGGCGCTTGAGGCTGTAGCCGTCCGCGAAGCGATAGACGTTCGCCGCGCGGTCGAAGTATAAGGGAAAGCCGGCGTTGCCCAGCACCGCGAGATAGCGCCGAAGGCTGCGCGTGCTCGGACGCCGGCCGCCTTCGGCGATCCGGTCCTTGAGGTCTTCAAACGAATGCCGCCCCTGGTCGATCGCGTTGAGCAACCGGACGAGCAGAACGACTTTGGTTTCGCCTTCGGCGGCGCTCACTGCGCGGGGGGACCTTGCGGCTTCGGAAAGCAGCCGTCGGGCGCGTTGATCTGCGGGGCGCTGGGCTGCGGGGGCGTCGCGGTGAGTCCGATCTCGACTGGGTAGAACGAGGCCCCGTCGGTCATCGTGGTTACGACCGTGCGATACGTCTGACCCGGGCCGAGGTCGAACGACGTAATCTGGTAGGGCACGGGCGTGCGCACGCAGCCGATCTCGAACAGATTGCCGTCGATCAAAAAACCGCCCCGCGCCGGTCCGGCCAGCGGCTTGAGGAAGAGATAGGCTGAGGCGGGCGTCGTTGCGGGGTTGGTCAGCGTCAGGTCGATCGTGTGGGTTACGCCGTAATCGCCGTAATCGTGCCCTTGCGCCGCGGAGCCCGCGGCCGGCGGCGTCGGATCGGTATCGCCGACGACCAGGGTCGCGTCGCTGCCGCCGGCCGTGTAGTTCAGCGTGTCGTCGCCAAAACCGGAGATATCGAAAACGCCGGTGCGGTGGTGTCCGTCGTCCGGCTGGGTCGGCGCCTCGAGTAACGAGCGCGGATCGACGCCGGGGGATACCGCCAGAACGGTCACGTCGACGGGGCCCCCGGAAAGCACGCGCAGGTCGACCGCACCGGTGACGAGCTGACGCGCGCTCATCGGCACGTCGGCGAGCAGGTACGGATCGTCCTGCGAGAGACTTACCACGACGCCCTCGCCGCGGGCTTTGGTCAGCAGAAAGTTCTTGGTCAGCGTCTGGCCCACGTGCATGACGTCCATGTTGGGACCGGCCGAGGCGTCGACCAACTGCACCGAGGTTGGATCTTGAGAGTCGTTCGTCAGCGCGACCACGAGCCGGTGCGGATCGCTCGCGTCGTCGTGATAATAGTACAGCCGCGTCGGGGCCGCCGCGCTCACGGCGCCGCGAAAGAGTACGCCGTCCGAGGCGACGTGCTCGGGATCGTCGTCGTAGAAGAGCAGCCGGGGGAGGAGCGGCGGCAGCGAGACGTTCTGCACGCTGACCGTCGTCGCGCCCGACTGATCGAAATACTCTCCGTTTCCGGCAATCTGCACCGGGACGCTGAACTGCGCGCTCGTGCCGGGCGCCAGCGTCCCCGCCGGCGGAGCGACGGTGCCGAACGTAACGGTTGCACCGGGTAAGGTCCTCGTCAAGCCTCGCACCCAGTTCGAGACGGTCGCATCGAGCCAGGCGGGGTCGGCCGGATTCCCCGTAATCGTGAGCGTGGTCTGCGGCACGATCGTGCCGGCGTTGAACGCGACGCGGATCGGCAGGTCGGCGTGCGCCCCTTGTGCGTCGACGAGATGGAGCGTGTCGCTGCCGGTCGCCTGCGTCGCGGTGATCGTTACGCCCGTGCCGTCGGGGCTAACGGTGACGCTAACGAGCTTTCGATCGAGCGTTGCCTCGAGCGGAGGCGTTGCGCCGCTGACGGTGATCGTCTGCTGCTGGGCGGGGTTGAGCGCAACGCTGCCGGTGGAAAGCGAAAGCGTCCCCGGAGTAGCCTGCGCGAGGACGATTCCCAAAAGAAGGGCCTGCATCGCCGAGGAGCTATGTGACGGCTGGTTCGGGTGGCGGCGCCGCCGGCGGTTCGACCGAAGGAATCTTGGAGTATTTCAGCTTCTCCGGGTCTTCGGGATCGACGTCCGCCAGGATGTGGTCGCCCGAGCCCAACGAGCCCTTGAGCATCTCCTCGGCAAGCTCGTCTTCGACCATGCGTTGGATGGCGCGCCGCAGCGGACGCGCGCCGAACTGCGGGTCCCAGCCTTTTTTGGCCAGCAGCGACTTCCCCGCCTCGGTGATCTTCAACTCCATCTCCTGGGCCCGCACTTCGCGCACCACTTTGTCGAGCTCGAGCGTGACGATCTGCTCGATTTGCTCGCGGGTGAGCTGGTGGAAAACGATGACCTCGTCGACTCGATTGAGAAACTCCGGGCGGAAGGTCTGCTTGACCTCCTCCATGACCCGGCTCTTCATCCGATCGTACGCCTTGACTTCGTCCTCGGCAGAGAGTTTCTGCGGGCGGAAACCGATGTCGGTCGTCGTCGTCATCCCGATCGCCCCGACGTTGCTGGTCATGATGATGACCGAATTCTTGAAATCCACCTGACGTCCCTGAGAATCGGTCAGGCGGCCGTCTTCGAGCACCTGCAGGAGCAAGTTGAAGACGTCCGGATGAGCTTTCTCGATCTCATCGAGCAGGACGACCGAATAGGGGCGCCGGCGCACCGCTTCAGTGAGCTGTCCGCCTTCTTCGTAACCCACGTAGCCGGGGGGCGCGCCGACGAGGCGGCTGACCGAATACTTCTCCATATACTCCGACATGTCGATGCGAATCATCGACTCTTCGTCATCGAAAAGGAAGGCTGCGACGCTGCGAGCGACCTCGGTCTTGCCGACGCCGGTCGGTCCCAGGAAGATGAACGAACCGATCGGACGGCTCGGGTTCTTCAATCCGGCGCGAGATCGGCGGATCGCCCGCGTGATGACGTTGATCGCCTCGTTCTGACCGACGATGCGCTCGTGCAGCAGCTCACCCATCTTGAGCAGTTTCTCGGTCTCGGCTTGCGCGAGACGGCTTACCGGAATCTTCGTCCACGATGCGACGATCTCGGCAACGTTCTCGGCAGTCACTCGCAGGGCGCGATCGCTTGCGCTCTTCTTATCGCGCCACTCTTGCTCGAGGTGGGCTTTCTCGAGCCGTAACTTCTCCTCGCGATCGCGAATGCCGGCGGCCTTGTCGAACTCTTGGTTCTTGACGACGGCCTCTTTTTCGGCGATGAGCTTGCGCAGCTGCGCGTCGGCTTCGCGAATCGCGGGCGGCGGCAGCGTCGCCTGCAGGCGCACGCGCGAGCTGGCTTCGTCGATGAGGTCCACCGCCTTGTCGGGAAGGAAGCGGTCGGTAATGTAGCGGTCGCCGAGCTTGGCGGCGGTCGCCAGCGCCTCGTCGCTGATCTGCACCTTGTGGTGCGCTTCGTAGCGGTCGCGCAAGCCCTTGAGAATCTCGATCGTCTCCTCGACGGTCGGCTCGCCGACCATCACCGGTTGGAAGCGCCGCTCGAGCGCGGAATCCTTTTCGATGTGCTTGCGAAACTCGTTGAGCGTCGTTGCCCCGATGCACTGCAACTCGCCGCGCGCCAGCGCCGGCTTGATGATGTTGCTCGCGTCGATCGCGCCCTCGGCCGCTCCCGCGCCCACCAGCGTGTGGAGCTCGTCGATGAACAGAATGATCTCACCGGCCGCGCTGCGGATTTCGTCCATCACGCGCTTCATGCGCTCCTCGAATTCGCCGCGGTACTTGGTTCCGGCCACGAGCCCCGCGAGATCGAGCGTAATGACGCGCCGGTCGCGCAGCGGCTCGGGGATATCGCCCTTGATCACGCGCTGCGCGAGCCCTTCGGCGATCGCCGTCTTGCCGACGCCGGGCTCGCCGATCAACGCCGGATTGTTCTTCGTGCGGCGTGAAAGAATTTGAATGACGCGCTCGATTTCGGCGTTGCGCCCGATGACGGGGTCGAGCTTGTTGTCGCGCGCCAACTGGGTGAGGTCGCGCCCGTACGCATCGAGCGTGGGCGTCTTGCTCTTGCCTTTCGGCGCGGCCGGCTGACCTTCGGCGCCGAGCAGCGAGGTCGTCTGCACGCGAACCTTGGCGGGATCGACGCCGAGATTGGTAAGCACGCGCGCGGCAACGCCTTCGCCTTCGCGAATCAAGCCGAGAAGCAAGTGCTCGGTGCCGATGTAGTTGTGGTTGAGTTGACGCGCTTCTTCGAATGCCAGCTCGATCACGCGCTTCGCGCGGGGCGTGAAGACCATCTCCTGTTGGACGGTCTGCCCACCGCGCCCGACGATCGCTTCGACTTCTTGGCGAACCTTGGCGAGGTTGACGCCGAGCGACTCGAGGACCTTCGCGGCAAGGCTTTCGCCCTCGGAGATAATGCCGAGCAGGATGTGCTCGGTTCCGATGTAGTTGTTTCCGAGACGCTGCGCCTCTTCCTGAGCAAGCACGATGCTGCGCCGCGCTCGCTCGGTGAAGGGCTCCCACATCGACATCGCTCCGGCTCTTCCTTTCCTCCTCTTATGGCTCCACCCTTATGACTCTACCCGCCCCAGAGCGGTTTCGTGGTGCTTCGCGGCCTGCCCGGCCCTCCGGTTCCGCGCCGGGCGCGCTCGTTCGAGCAGAGGTTTGCCGCGCGCACCAAGTGAACCTCGCTCTCCTCATGCCTACCGTCGAGCAAGTTCGCGAAGCTCTCGTCGACGTGAAAGACCCCGAGCTGAATTTGGGAATCCTCGAGCTCGGCCTCGTCTACGACATAAGCACCGAAGGCGAGAACGGCGAGGACGTGACCGTGATGATGACCCTTACGTCGCCGATGTGTCCGGTTGGGCCGATGTTCATGCAATCGGTCAAAGAGCACGTGCTGGCCGTCGAAGGCGTGAAGAGCGCGAACGTCGAGATTACGTTTACGCCGCCGTGGGACCCCTCCACGATGGCCTCCGACGACGTTAAAGCCATGTTAGGAATTTGGTAGGGCCCGGCTGACGGTTACGGAGCGCTGAAGCGCGCTCTTCGCCGCCGCGTGAAACCGTTCGGAACGGCCGCGCTGCGGATACCGGCTGCGGCGCGCGGCAGCTCCCGATCATTGCGAAACGTACCCGGGATTTCGCGGAAAAATGCGCGCCGGAATAGCGGCAAAGTCGGGATCGCCGCATTGCCAGAGCAGAAACGAATACTCGTCGGTCAACAGCCGTTCGCTTTGCGTGCGCGAGGCGGCGAGAAATCCATGTCCGGCATCGTAGTCGACGCGCAAGAGAATCGGACGCCGGCTGGTCGTGGATTTTTGAAGCCGGGCGGTGAACTTGGCGAGCTCCCACGAGGCAACGCGCGGATCGTTGTAACCCGCGATCAGCATCACTGCGGGATAGCCGACTCCCGGGACGACGTGCTCGTAGGCATCCATCGCATAGAGCGTCTTGAAGCCGGCTCTGTCGGTCTGCGTGCCGAACTCGGGGATATTCGCAGGCCCGTTCGGCGTGAACTCCATGCGAAACGCATTGCTGGTGCCGGCGACGTCGAGCGCGGCCGCGAAGAGATGCGGCTGCGTCGTTATCGCCCGGCCGAGCGCGATGCCGCCCGCGCCCGTTCCTTCGCCCGCGAGATGCTCGGGCGACGTATACTCGTGATCGACCAGCCAACGACCGCAGGCGATAAAGTCTTGCCACGTATGCGGCTTGCCCGCAATCATTCCGGCGCGATGCCAGGCCTCGCCGTACCACCCTCCGCCGCGCGGGTGGCAGACCGCGAAGACTCCGCCGCGCTCGAGCCAGGCGACGCGCGTCGCGCTGAATGACGGCTCGATCTCGATGCCGTACGCACCGTAGCCTTCGAGATACGCCGGATGGGAGCCGTCGAGCGCGATGCCCTTCTCATAGATCAGCGAGAGCGGCACCATCGTGCCGTCCCGGCTCCGGGCGAGCACTTCGGACGAGACATAGGGCGACATGTCGACGTTGGCCGGTAACGTCAAGTGCGTATCGGCGACGCTCCCGCCGGCGTCGACGGCATAATAGCGCAGCGACTGCGTCCAGCCGGTCAATCCGAACACTGCGCCCGGCACGCGCGCATCGGTCGACAGCTCGGTCACCGAGCCTTCGAAGGGCAGCGCGACGTTCGTTGCCGCGTCCGGCGTTGGACCACCGGCAAACGCAACGCGGGTGATTCGGCCGAATCCGCCGTTTCGCGCCAGCGCGTAGAGCCCGTCGGAGGCGACGTTGACCTGCTCGATGACCGCGACGCCGGGCGCGAGGACCGTTCGCGCTGCGGCGATATTCGGCGACGCGAGCGACGTCGCCACGACCTTGAACGTGGGCGCGGCCTTGTGCGTAAGCAGGTAGATCGTCGAGCCCCTGACGCCGTATTGCGTTACCTCGTCGGCCGGGGTCGCGATCGGTCTCCACGCGGCGTTCGCCGATGCAACCGGCGCCGAGCGCACCGCGTAGACGCTCAGCTCGCGTGCGACTCCATGTCTTGCGACTCCGACCAAGTACGGCGAGGCCGGCGAATACGTCACGACGGGAAGATCGGTCGCGCCGAACGGAACCGCCGGATTCACGCCGTAGCCGAACACCGGCGGGTCGAGCTTCGGATCGCGCCCCAGCACGTGAAGGTAGGCGACGGCGCGCGTCTCCGTGCCGCTTGCCGGTTCGCCCGGCGCGAGCTTTGGAAAGCGGACGTAATAGAAGGAATCGTCGCCGGGTAGCCAGCTCGTCGCACCGCGGAAATAGCAGCGATCGATCGCGTCGGGCAACGCGCGCGCGGTCGCCGTCTCCACGACGTGCAGGACGGCTGCCTCGGACCCACCCTCGGAGATGCCGTACGCGACGTACCGGCCATCGAGCGACGGAAGAAAGTAATCGATCGTATAATGCTTTCCCGGCGTCGCTAGGCGCTGCGGATCGACGAGAAGCCGTTCGGCTCCGCCGTCCCTTCTGCGAACGTACAGCTTCGCAACGTCATCGCCGGGATTCAGCTCGAGGTAGAACAAATACGGTCCGTCGGCCGTAACGTCGCTGACGGCGCTGCCGGCCTCGTCGAGCGACTTGATGCGCTCGAAAAGCGCGTCGCGCGCGACTCCCAAGCGATCCAAGACCGCTCGCGTATAGGCGTTCTGCTTCTCGAAGAAGCCCGCCACCACCGGATCGTCCATGTTCTCGAAGTAGCGATACGGATCGGTTACCGACGTACCGTACCGCGTCACGCCGACCGGGCGCTCCGGCGGCAGCGGCGGGGGAGTCGGGAAAGCCTGTTGCGCCGGTGCGGTCGCGCGCACGACGGGGAATGCAACGCAGCCAAGAGCGATGACGGCGGCGACGACGAGCGAACGCATCACGGCTCGACTCTTCTCCCACCGTGGTGAACGTCATTCCCGACCAGCTTGCACTCGCGGGGGGAGCTGCCGTCGGCGGCGTGCAAGGTGACCGCGTGAAGAGTCGCTCGGAGAAATACGACGAGCTTCAAAGCAAGCGCGCGCTGTCGGAGATGCCGGCGGGCGCCGATGCCGTTGCCAAGCAGCACGAGCGCGGTAAATGCACCGCGCGTCAGCGCGTCGACGCGCTGGTCGACGAGGGCTCTTTCGTCGAGTTCGACCGGTTCGTCGTTCATCGCACCAACGCGTTCGGTCTCGATGAAAAAGAGTTCCTCGGCGACGGCGTGATCACCGGTCGCGCCACCATCGACGGGCGACAGGTCTTTCTGTTCTCGCAGGACTTTTCGGTGCTCGGCGGGTCCTTGGGCGAGGCGTTTGCCGAGAAGATTTGCAAGATGATGGACCTTGCGATGCGCACGGGTTCGCCGCTGATCGGCATCAACGACTCCGGTGGCGCCCGCATTCAAGAGGGTGTCGTTTCGCTCGGCGGTTACGCGGAGATCTTCTGGCGCAACGTCCAGGCGAGCGGCGTCATTCCGCAGCTGAGCCTGATTGCCGGGCCTTGCGCCGGCGGTGCGGTCTACTCGCCGGCGATCACCGATTTCATCCTCATGACCGACAAGATCTCGCAGATGTTCATCACGGGGCCCGAGATCATCAAGACGGTCACCGGGGAAGAGGTAACTTTCGAGGAGCTCGGCGGGGCAACGACGCATGCGACGCGCAGCGGCGTCGCGCACCTGGTAGCCGCCGACGAGGCCACGTTGTGGGATTTGACTCGGGCGCTCTTCTCTTTCATCCCGCAGAACAACCGCGAGCATCCGGAGCGGTTCGATTCCGACGACGATCCGGATCGATCGGTTGCGGCGCTCGACGACGTGGTTCCCGACTCGCCGAGCAAGCCCTACGACATGCACGAGGTCATCGATGCCGTCGTGGATTACGGCGATTTTCTCGAGATCTCGCCGCTCTACGCCCAAAACATCATCTGCGGATTCGGCCGTATCGACGGACGAACCGTGGGGATCGTCGGGAATCAGCCAAACGTGCTTGCCGGCGTGCTCGATACGCGCTCCTCGGTGAAAGCGGCGCGCTTCGTGCGATTCTGCGATGCGTTCAACATCCCGCTCGTCACCTTCGTCGACGTACCGGGCTTTCTGCCGGGTACCGAGCAAGAATACGGCGGAATCATCCTGCACGGCGCCAAGCTGCTCTACGCCTTTGCCGAAGCGACCGTTCCGAAGATCACCATCATCACCCGCAAGGCCTACGGCGGCGCTTACGACGTCATGGCGAGCAAACACATCCGCGCGGACGTCAATCTGGCCTGGCCCACCGCCGAGATCGCGGTCATGGGCGCGGAGAGCGCGGTCAAGACGATTTTCCGGCGTGAGCTCGCCGCCGCCGCCGACAAGGAAAGGAAGATGCAAGAGCTGGTGGACGAGTACACCGAGCGATTCGCCAACCCGTATATTGCGGCGCAGCGAGGCTACGTCGACGACGTGATCGAGGCGCGCCGCACGCGCAGCGCGATTGCCGGCGCGCTCGAGATGTTGGCGGAAAAGCGCGTGGCTCGCCCCGATCGCAAACACGGCAACATCCCGCTCTGAAGAGGAACGACGTAGTGAAACTCCTGGAATCCAAGCGCATCCTCGTCACCGGCGTGGCGAATCGCTGGTCGATCGCGACGGGAGTCGCGCGCAAGCTGCACGAGCACGGCGCGCTTCCGGCGCTTACCTATCAAGGCGATCGCGTTCGCGCGGAAGTCGAGAAGCTCGCCGCCGAGCTGGGGAATGCGCCGACGGTCGAGTGCGACGTTTCGAGCGACGAATCGCTGCGCGCACTGCGCGAATGGATCGTAGCGAACGTCGGCGCGCTCGATGGACTGGTCCACTCGATCGCCTACGCGAACAAGGAAGATCTCGCCGGAAAGGTTTTCGATACGTCGCGTTCGGGCTTCTCGCTCGCGCTCGACGTCTCGGCCTATTCGCTCGTCGCGCTCGCCGGCGCGTTGCGTGAGGCATTCAACGACGGAGCCTCCATCATGGCGCTGACCTATCTCGGCGCCACGCAGATCGTTCCGAACTATAACCTGATGGGCATTGCAAAGGCGGCACTCGAAGCCTCGGTTCGCTATCTTTCCTTCGATCTGGGCGAACGCAACATTCGCGTCAACGCGATCTCGGCGGGACCGATCAAGACGGCCAGCTCGCGTCAGGTCGGCGGATTCTCGCGCATTCTCGACGTCGTTCCGAAGGTTGCGCCGCTGCATCGCAACGTGACGGCCGAAGACGTCGGCAACATGGCGGTCTTCCTGGCCTCCGATCTCGCCGGCGCGGTGACCGCCGACGTCCACTTCGTCGACGCCGGCTACCATGCCATGGGACTCTACGCCGCACCATCGGATCCCGCTCGGAGTGGCGAGAATTAAGAAAATCCTCGTTGCCAATCGCGGCGAGATCTCGGTGCGCGTCATCCGCACCGCTCGCGAGATGGGCATCGCGACGGTTGCGGTCTATTCCGACGCCGATCGCGACGCGCTCCACGTGGAGCTCGCCGACGAGGCGTACCGCATCGGACCGGCGCCCGCGCTGGAAAGCTACCTCGATGCCGATAAGCTGATCGATGCCGCCCGGCGATCTCAGGCCGACGCAATTCATCCCGGTTACGGCTTTCTGGCCGAAAACGCGGCGTTTGCGCGCCGCGTCGTGGCCGAGGGGCTCACTTGGATCGGCCCGCATGCCGACGCGATCGACGCCATGGGCGACAAGCTGCGCGCGCGGCGCGCGATGCGCGAGGCGGGGGTGCCGGTCGTGCCCGGCGGAACCGAAGCGATCGGCGACGTTGCGGCCGCACGCGAAGCCGCGTCGAAATACGGATTTCCACTCGCGCTCAAGGCATCCGCCGGGGGCGGCGGCAAAGGTTTGAAGATTGCGCGCTCGATCGACGAGATCGATTCGGCGTTCGCCACGGCGCGGCGCGAGGCGCAAGCGTATTTCGGCGACGGCACGATCTACGCGGAGCGCTATCTCGAGAACCCCAAGCATATCGAGCTGCAGTTGCTCGCCGACAAACACGGCAACGTCGTCCACGCCGGCGAGCGCGATTGCTCGCTGCAGCGGCGACATCAAAAGCTTTGGGAGGAGGCTCCGGCTCGAATGCCCGAGCGGGCACGCACCGCAATGCGCGCGGCCGGCATGCGCGCGGCCGCCGCGATCGGATATGATTCGGTCGGAACGATCGAATGTCTGGTCGCGGGGGACGAATTCTACTTTCTCGAGATGAACACGCGAATTCAAGTCGAGCACACGGTCACGGAGCTCGTGACCGGCCTCGATCTCGTGCGCGAGCAGATCCGCGTCGCGGCCGGCGAACCGCTGGGCTACGCGCAAGATGCGATCGCGTTTCGCGGATTCGCCGTCGAGGGACGCGTGAACGCCGAAGATCCGGCGCACGAGTTTCGTCCCGCACCCGGCACCATTACCGCCTACCGCGAACCGGCCGGCCCCGGCGTGCGCGTCGACTCGGCGGCGTATGCGGGCTGGACCATCCCGCCCGAATATGACTCGCTGATCGCCAAGCTCGTCGTCTGGGCGCCGACGCGCGACACGGCGATCGCGCGGCTGCGACGAGCGATCCGCGAATACGTGGTCGTGGGCGTGCCGACGACGCTGCCGATCCTGTGCTCGCTCTGCGATCAACCCAGCGTCGTCGATGGGACGTACGGGACGGCCACGCTCGAAGCGTTCGCGCGAACGTGGCAGCCGCCGGCCGGCGACGGGGTCCCTGCGCGACGTCGAACCGCCGTTTCGCTCGCCGGCCGCGCGCAGGCGCGGCGGACCGCGCCGCGCCTGAGCGTACTGCGCCGCAATGCCGCGAGCGGCGGCGGTAACTCCGTGCTTTCGCCGATGCACGGAATCATCGTCGAGCTGCGCGTCGCCCGCGGCGATCGGGTCGGCGAAGGACAAGTCGTCGCCGTCGTCGAGGCCATGAAGATGATGAACGAAATTCGCGCGCACAAGGACGGCGAGGTGGCGCAGATTCACGTCGCCGCCGGCGCCCCGATCGAGGCCGGCTCGGCCTTGATGACGCTGCAATAGTTGCGAGCGCGCCGTAGCGGCACCGGGCGGGCGCCCTGCCGCGGCGCGGCGTAGTAAGGAACGGTGGCGCGCGACGTCAACGACTCCGGCATTCCCCTTCGGCCGGTTTACGACGCGGTCGAAGGGGCGGCGAGCGATCTCGGCGAGCCCGGCAGTTTTCCCTACGGGCGCGGCATTCGCGAGGACATGTATCGCGGGCGTCTTTGGACGATGCGCCAATACGCGGGCTTTGGCACGGCCGCCGAGTCGAACGCCCGCTACCGGTATCTCTTGCAGCAGGGGCAGACGGGTCTCTCGGTTGCCTTCGACTTGCCGACGCAGCTCGGCCTCGACTCCGATGCGCCGCGCGCGCGCGGCGAGGTGGGACGCGTCGGCGTCGCGATCGACTCGATTGCCGACATGGAGACGCTCCTCGAAGGCGTGCCGCTCGATCGAGTCACGGTCTCGATGACGATCAACGCCCCTGCCGCGATTTTGCTCGCCCTGCTGCTTGCAGTCGCGCGGCGGCGCGGCATTCCCTTCACGAAGCTCGGGGGCACCGTGCAGAACGACGTCCTCAAGGAGTACGCCGCTCGCGGCACCTACATCTATCCGCCCAAGCCGTCGATTCGCTTGGTGACCGACGTGATGGCTTACTGCGCCCGCGAGGTACCGCAGTGGAACGCGATCTCGATCTCGGGCTATCACATCCGGGAAGCCGGATCGACTGCGGTCGAAGAGATCGCCTTTACCCTCTCGAACGGCAAGGCGTATCTCGCGTCGGCGCGCGACGCCGGGATTGCGCTCGATGACGTTGCGCCGCGCGTCTCCTTCTTCTGGAACGCTCACAACGACTTCTTCGAGGAGATCGCCAAATTCCGCGCGGCGCGGTATCTCTGGGCGCACATCACGCGCGACGAGTTCGGATGCCGGGATCCGCGGTCGCAGATGCTGCGTTTTCATGCCCAGACCGGCGGGTCGACGCTCACCGCGCAAGAGCCCGAGAACAACGTCGTGCGCGTGACGCTGCAGGCGCTGGCCGCAGTGCTCGGCGGCACGCAGTCCCTGCATACCAACGGGAAGGACGAAGCGCTCGCGTTGCCGACGGCGGCGAGCGCGAAGACGGCGCTGCGAACGCAGCAAATCATCGGCTACGAATCGGGCGTGGCCGACGTGGTCGATCCGATGGCCGGCTCGTACTACGTCGAAACGCTGACGCGCGAGCTGATCGCGCGCGCACGCCGCGTCATCGAGGAAATCGATGCGATGGGCGGAAGCATCGCGGCAATCGAGAGCGGCTGGATGCAGGCGCGCATCGCCGAATCCGCCTATCTCGCGCAACAGGCGATCGAGCGAGGCGAACGCACGATCGTCGGCGTCAATCGGTTTGCCGAGGGCGACGCCGGCGAGGAGGTCGCGCTGCAGCGCATCGACGAGCGCGTGGAGCGCGGCCAAGTCGAACGGCTCGCGGCCTTTCGCGCAGCCCGCGATTCCGGCGCGGTCGCGCGCCGGCTCGCGCTCGTCCGGGCCGCCGCCGTGGGCGGCGAGAATTTGATGCCGCATCTCGTCGACGCGGTCGATGCGAATGCCACGCTGGGAGAAATCTGCGACGTCCTGCGCGAGGTCTTCGGAACCTACCGATCCAAAGAGATCGTGGCATAAGGGCCTGATGGAAATCGATCACGTCGCGGTCGTGGTCAAGGATCTCGAAGCCACGCTGCGTTTCTATACGCACGAGCTCGGCTTCAAGGAGATCTTTCGCGAGGTCGTCTACGACCAAGGCGTCGAGACGGTCGGGTTGGCGGCCGGGGGATCGTTCGTCGAATTGCTGCTACCGCTCGACGAGGATTCGGCGATCGCTCGCTACCGCGGCGAGGCCGCGGCGAAGCTGCACCACACCGCCTATCGCGTCGGCGACATCGAAGCCAAGCTGGCCGAGCTGAGGACGGCGGGCGTACGACTCATCGATCAGCACCCGCGCAAAGGAGCACACGGGAGTTTGATCGCCTTCCTTCATCCGAAGGCGACCGGCGGCGTCCTCATCGAAATTTGCCAGCCGGCGAAACCGTAACCAAGCAAGGAAAAACTAACCATGTGCGTATCTCGATCCCTTCTGCCGCGTGCGGCGCTTGCCGCGGTGCTCGCGTGCGCCGCGGCCTGCGGACACGGCGGCCAATCGGTCGCACCCTCCGCGTTGGCGGCCCATCCCTCGAACTACGACGACCAGGACGTCACCGTCTCGGGGACGGCAAAGAATCCAACCTCGCGCCAGATGCGCCGGGGAAGCGCCACGGTCTACCAGCTCTGCGACAGCGCGTGCATCAACGTCGTTCAATTCGGTAATCCCAACGTCGAGGACGGTAGCCAAGTCACCGTCAGCGGGCGCTTTCGCACCTCCTTCGGTCGACGAGAGTTGCTAACCAACGTGCTCGTCGTCGGCGGCCGCATGGGCGGTCCGGGTGCCGCACCCTCGCCATCGTCGATGTAGTTGATCTCCGGAAAATTCGTCCGGCGCCGCCGCGCGCTCGTCCTCTCGACGATTGCGTCGGCGGCCATCCACCTCACCGTCCTGACCTTGCTCTTCCATGCGATCGCACGACTCATCGTGCCGCAAGGGGAGCACGAGCTCGTCAGCCGGACGACCGTCGTCACCATCGAAAAGAAGTCCGTGCCCAGTCCCGCCCCGACGCGGGCCGCCGAATCCAGGCAGCGGGTCCGCCAGCACTCCTCCGCACCTGCCGTCACGCCCCATCAAGAGCTCGTCAAAGTCACGAACCTTCCCGCCCCCACGCTGCCGCGGCACCGGCAAGTCGTTCCTTCGCGGATCGAGCGTGACGAGGCCGGCTTTGCACGCGAGGTTGCGCAGCTCAACGAGCAGGACGACCCGCACGTGATTCCCACGATCGATCCTTCATCGCGAGAAGCACCAACCAAGAGCTATTCATTCGACATTCCATCGTCGATGGCCGGCCAACAGGAAGGCAACGGCATCATCACTCCGGTGCAAGCCTGGCACGAAGACGGACATGATTGCTACTACGGACGTTATGAGTACACGTATCCCGACGGCGCGACGGAATCCGGCGATATCGTCTGGCCGCTCTGCTTCGATCCGGGGACGGATCCGTTCAAGCAGCCGCCGCATCCCATCCCGTTTCCACTCCCGCCGGTCGGGTTCAAGCTTCCGCCCAACACTGCGCTCCCGCCCATCGAAAAGTCCATCTACCAAGAATGGGCGGCCGCCGAGGGCGCCGGGTCATCGCCGTAACATCGGCGTCTGCGCCAACCCGTTGAGCACGAACTGCACCGCGAGCGCCGCCAGAATGATGCCGAGCAAACGCGTGACGACGTGGATGCCCGTCGTTCCGATCACACGCTGCAGCAGCGACGAGCCTCGCATGCAAAGCCACGTGACGAGCAGCGCGACGCCATAGGCGAGCACAACGACGATCAGTTCGAGACGATCGCCGCGCGACAGGTTGACGAGCAGCAACACCGTGGCGATCGTGCCCGGACCGGCGATCATCGGAACGGCGAGGGGAAAGACCGCCGGATTCTCGCCGGCGGCGGCTTCGCGTTCCTCGGCTTCCGTTCTCTTTGCCCGCGTCGGGCGCGCAAAGAGCATGTCGATCGCGATCAAAAAGAGCAAAATGCCGCCGGCGATCATGAATGCCGGCAACGTGATGCCGAGATATCCGAGAAGAATGCGGCCCACGACGCCCATGAAGACCATGACGCCTGCCGCGACGATCACCGCCTGATCGACGATCTGATTGCGCCGCTCCGGTGAGACGCGCGCGGTGGCGGCGAGCGTCATCGGAATCATGCCGATCGGATCGATGATCGTAAAGGCGGTCGCAAACGCGGTTGCGACAAAACGTACGTCCATACTGCGACGACAGGGTATCGCCTTCTGAAGGCCAACGTCAAGTGCCGATGCGCACCGTCCGCAACGCCGTCAATATCGAGGATCTGCGGCGGCTCGCAAAGCGCCGGTTGCCGCGAGTCGTTTTCGATTACATAGACGGAGGGGCCGATGCGGAGACGACGCTGCGGGAGAACTGCCGCGCCTTCGAGCGCATCGGCTTTCGGCCGCGCAACGCAGTCGCCAACGCATCGTGCGATCTGCGCACGACCGTGCTCGGGACGACTCTGGAGCTGCCGTTCTTGCTCGCGCCGGTGGGCAGCAGCCGTCTCTTCTTTCCGCAGGGCGAATGCGTGGCGGCACGGCAAGCCGGAGCGTGCGGAACGGCATACGTCTTGTCGACGCTCTCGGGATGCCGCCTCGAGGACGTTCGAGCTGCGTCCGGCGGACCGCTGTGGTATCAGCTCTATCTCGTCGGCGGTCGCGAGGTCGCGGCGGCAGCCATCGTGCGAGCGCGCGAGGCCGGTTTTTCCGCACTCGTCGTCACCATCGACACGGCGGTCGCGGGGCAACGTGAACGCGATCTCCGCAACGGTGCAAAGGAACTGACGAGCGGAGAGATACGCCGGATGCTTGCGCACGTGCCCCAGATTTTGGCGCGGCCGCGCTGGTTGTACGGCTTCCTGCGCGACGGCGGAATGATGAGGTTTCCCAACGTGCTTCTCCCCGGCATCGGCCCCATGGCGTACGCCGACGTCGGCGCGGCTCTCGAACATTCGACCGTCACGTGGAGCGATCTCGAGTGGATTCGCGAACTCTGGCGCGGGCCGATCGTCGTCAAGGGAGTGCTCACGGCAGAGGATGCGCAAAGGGCCGCCGGCGTCCGCGCCGATGCAATCGTCGTCTCCAATCACGGCGGACGGCAGCTCGACGGCGTCGCGCCGACGATTCGCGCGCTTCCGGCGATCGTCGAGGCCGTCGCCGGGCGCACCGAGGTCTTGCTCGACGGCGGCATCCGGCGCGGCTCCGACGTCGTCAAGGCGCTCTGCTTGGGCGCGCGCGCCGTGTTGATCGGACGGGCTTACGCGTACGGCCTGGCCGGCGGAGGCGGCGCCGGCGTAGCGCGCGCAATCGACATGCTTCGCAGCGATGCCATCCGCACGCTGCGACTGCTGGGATGCCACGCTGCGAGCGCGTTGGACCGCTCGTACGTCGATGTCCCGTTCGAAGCGTGAGCCTTTTCGTTCGGGGACGCCTGCCCAAGCCCGGCGTCGCCATCATCGGCAGCCGAACGCCGCCGCCCGAGGCGACGCTCTTCGCGTACGAGCTCGCGTCGCGGATCCGCGAGCCGATCGTGGCGGGCCTGGCGCCCGGAATCGATGCCGCGGCGCATCGCGGGGCACTCGCCGCCGGGACTCCGACCGTTGCATTCGTCGGCTACGGTTTCGGATGCACCGACTCGCCCGAACTCGCCGAACTAGCGACGGCGATCGTCAAAGCGGGAGGTGCGATCGCGACGCTGCTGCCGCCGGGCACTCCCGTGTCGGAAGAATCCCGCATCGAGCGCGATCGTCTGCAGGCCGAACATGCGCGCGCCGTCGTGCTGATCTGTACCGAGATCGAGGGCGGTGCGATGCACGCGATGCGGTTCGCGCGAGAGCTGGGGCGCCTGCGCTTCGCGGTGACGCCTCCGCCTCGATCGGCTCGCTCAGCCCGCTGGGCCGGCAATCTTCGTTGCATGGCCGAGGGTGCCGCTCCGCTTCCGTTCGACGTCGAAGAAGCCGTCGCCGTGCTTGCGTCATAGATTCGGCGCCAGCCCGACGTCGATCGACGTTTCGAAGGTCCGGCTCCAGGGCAGCCCGATCGACAGCGCCGCGATGTGATAGCCGGGATCGAGCTGGGCAAGGATCTGCTCCGCGTAGGTCCACAGCAAGCCTTGGTCGCGTCGGGTCATGGCCGCGGCCACCTGCGGATCGAGCAGCGAATGGTCGGAGATCCCTTGCGCGGCGAGCGTCGCGTTGAGATCGGGGCGAACCTCGTCGTGAAATGCGTAGTCGTCGAGAAAGAGCGTGAAGGTGAACGTCCTGTGCGCGAGCGCGTCGTAGGTACGCATGCGCCGGCCTGCTCCGGCTGCGATCGCTTCGGCAAGCGCGGTGCCGACCGTATTGGCGTTGGTATTCCACGATGCGTACGCATCGAGCCGCGCCGCCAACCCCGAGCTCAGAATCCGCCGCGCAAAATCCGCTTGGTCGCCATACGACGTCAAATAGGACAGGTCGGCGAGCGCAACCGAACGATGGGCCGACGCATCGGCCGCCATCGCCGCGACGAAGGCGTCGTCGTGCGCGCCGCTCGTGCCGGGCACGCGCACGTAGAGCACGATGTCGGGCTGCCGGTCGTCGCGCACGCCGCCGCAGACTCGGATCAGCGCATCGATTGCCGTCGCAATCGGCGCATATTCGATCGGATCCTGGTAGAGCGCTCCGTCGGGCGTCGAGTAGCGGACGGCAATTCGCGGGCTCCAGTTTGCGGCGCGCGCGAGCGCATGCGCGATCAAGGCCATTGCGAGTTCGTCGGCGCCCGGTTCGATCGAGGCCTGCTCCTGCAGATGCGCGGCCGCGAGCTCCGCTTGCAAGAGACGCACGTCGGGAACGTGCAAGCCGACCGGCCCGGCGTCGTCTTGTCCCAGAACGAGCCGATCGATCGCGCCCGCCGCGGTCATTTGGAGTAACAGCCGGTCGACGGCGAGATCGCGTGCGCGGGCGGCAAGGTATGCGTCGAGCGTTGCCGGGCCGATCAGCGCGCGCAGCTGCGCGGCACGGGCTTCCTCCGCCGGAAGCGGCGGGTCGTGCAGATTCGCGTACTCCTGCACGTAGAGCCAGATCGGATAGGGTGCGAAGAACGGCGTGCCGGCCGGAATGCCGGTCGGCGCGAGGCGCATGATCGTTCCGAAAACGCCGATCCAGGCCCGTGGCGATCGCGCGCGCAGATGCGCGAGCTCGCGCAATCGAAAATATGCGTCCGCATACGAAGGCCCGGGCACTCGCGAGGCGGTAAGGCCGCCATAGGCGAGCATGTCGCTCGAGATGACGAACGCGCCGGTTTGAGGCCGAGCCGCCTCGCCATTGAGCCAGCCGATCAGCGCATCGGATCGTCCGGGATCGAGAAAGCGACCGATCAGCGCGGGCGGCGGCGCGTGGACCGCGACGCCGGCAATCCGGCCGAGCATGACCGGCAGTTGCGCCGTAACCGGCCGGTCGTCCAGCGGCACGAAAGCGATCGTAGCCAAGAGCAGCGCGAGCGCGTGCATCAGAGGAGGGCTCGAAGCGATCCGGCGCACCGATCGAGCAGCGCCTGCGCTCCTCGTGCATCGACCCCGCGGCGCGCCATCACGATCGCGACCTTGACGCTGCCGTTCGCGGCGGCAAGCAGGTCGCGCGCCCGATCCGCGTCGACCTGCGCGATCGAACGGATCAAGCGCAGGGCGCGGGCGCGCAGCTTCTCGTTGGAGGCGACGACGCCGACCATCAGGTTGTCGTACACGTTGTTCAAACGAACCATGACCGCGGTGGAAATCGCATTGAGCGCGATCTTCGCTGCGGTCCCGGCCTTCATGCGCGTCGAGCCGGCGAGCAGCTCGGCATCCGTCGCGAGCACGACCGCGGCGTCCGCAGCCGCAGCGAGCGGCGAACTCGCGGTGCTCGTCAGCGCGACCGTATAGGCGCCCAGCGAACGCGCGCGCGACAACGCGGCTACGACGAACCGGGCGCCGCCGCCGGCCGAGATGCCGATAACCGCGTCTTGCGGACGCACGCTTTCGCGCATTGCCGCGTCGCCGGCCGCGCCGTCGTCTTCGGCCCCCTCGACGGCGTGCGTCAGCGCTGCAGCGCCGCCGGCCATGTGGACGCGCACGAGCTGCGGCGACGTTCCAAACGTCGGCGGGATCTCGGCCGCGTCGAGCATCGCAATGCGACCGCTGCTCCCGGCGCCGACGTAGTGCAGGACGGCGCCGGCCGCCAGGCGTTCGGCGATGCGCTCGACCACGTGCGCGATTCGATCCGTGCAGCCGAGCACCGCGTCGACGGCGCGGTGCTGTTCGGCAACCAACAGCTCGACGAGCGCCGGCGTGCTCAAAAGGTCGAGACCGGCGCTGCCTGCGCTGGTGCGCTCCGTCGGCGGAAGCTCGGCGCTCACGACGCGGCGCAGCACTCCGTCGCGACCTTTTCGAGCAGCCGGCGCAGGTCGTGCGGCGCGATCGCTCCCAAAACGACGCGACGAGCCGCGCCCGTCGCGGCGGGCACGTTCGCAGCCCGCTCGCGAAGCGTTTCGTAACCGAGCACCGCAAAGGCCACCGCCTCTTTGGCGTCGACGGGAATTCCCACGACGTCGGATGTTTCGACGCGCGCCGGAGCCAGCCGTGCGGCAATCCGCGCAAGCAGCACCGGATTGCGCGCGCCGCCGCCGCTCACGATGACGCGAGACGGAGCGACGGCGCTGCGCGCAATCGCTTGCGCGATCGATGCGGCGGTTAGCTCGGTAAGCGTCGCGGCCGCATCCTCGAGCGACAGCCGGGTGAGAGCCTCCCCGTACCGCGCGAGGAACTGCGCACCGAAGCGCTCGCGCCCCGTCGTCTTGGGCGGTGACGCGGCGAAGTATGCATCGCTCAGCATCGCGGCGAGCAGCGCGTCGTCGATGCGTCCCGCGCCGGCCAGGCCGCCGTCGCGGTCGAAGTCCCGCTCGCCGCCGGTGCGCTCGCGCAGCAAGGCGTCGATCAGCATGTTTCCCGGACCGGTGTCAAATGCGACCGCGCGATCGGCGGGCAGGCCGGCCCGAAGGAGCGTAACGTTGGCGATGCCGCCGAGATTGAGCGCCACGCGGTCTTCGGTTGCGCTCGCGAGCAAGAGTGCGTCGACGTGCGCGACGAGCGGCGCGCCCTGACCGCCGGCGGCGCAGTCCGCGCTGCGGAAATCGTAGCAGATCGTGGTCCGCAGCCGTTCGCGAACGACGAACGGATTGCCGAGCTGAAGCGTCTCGTGCGCCGCGCCGTCGTGCCATGCCGTCTGACCGTGCATCGCCACGAAATCGAGCCGCCGTCCGCCGGCGATCGCATCGCCGGTCCGCGCGTACGCCTCGCCAAGCGCGTTGTGAAGGTGCGCGATTGCGGGCAAAGCGCCGCTGTTCGGTGGAAACGCGGCAAGGAGAGCCTCGCGAAGATCGCCCTCGAAGGAATCGGTCGCAAAGCTCAACAGCTCGACGTCGTAGCGATCGCCCCGCGGCACGATCTCGACGAGCGCCGCATCGACCCCGTCGAGCGAGGTTCCGCTCATCAGCCCGACGGCGAGCATTCCGCAACCATGGCTTCGTAGAAGGCGGCGCGCAGATCGCGCGTGTCGTTGCGGCCGAAATAGACGGCGTTGGTCAACAACACGCCTTGCAGATCGCGGACCGGATCGGCCCAAACGCTGGTACCGACGAATCCCGTGTGTCCGAAGGAGGACGCGTTCATGGAGCGGCCGCACGAATTCTCGTCGCTCGTCTTGAGTGCCCAACCCAGCCCGCGGCGCAGCACGGGATCGGAGGCTTGCTCGCGGACGGCCTCGCGGGCGAGCGCACCGGAAAGCAGCGCACAAGAGCGCCCGCTCGCCGCGCCGAGATAGGCTTCCGTCAGTGCGGCGACGGCGGCCGCGCTGCCGAAGAGCCCGGCGTGTCCCGCTACTCCGCCCATGAGATACGACTTCTCGTCGTGCACGAAACCCTGCACGCGCCCACGCCAACCGTCGTCTTCCGTGGCGGGAATCCCCGAGCGCACGACGGCGCGCGGGCGATAGGTCACCGCCGGGGCGAAGGAGCGCACGAGCGCGCCCAGCGACTTGGCGGTAACGCGTTCGATCGCGATGCCGGCGGCAATGAAGCCGAGATCGCTGTAGATGACCCGTTCCCCGGGTTCGGCGACGAGCTCCGAGCTCAGCGCGAACTCCTCGACGTTCTCATCGAAGATCGCGCGGTAATCCGCGCCCGAATTCATGCCCGACGTGTGCGCGAGCAACATGCGCGGCGTGATCGCATCGTGGGCATTTCGGCGCCACTCCGGAATGATGGTGGCCACCGGTTCGTCCAGCGCCAGACGCTTCTCCCCCACCAGCCGCAGGAGCAGCGTGCCAACGAAGAGCTTCGTCAGCGAAGCCAAGTCGAAGCCCGTGTCGGCATAGACTGCGCAGCCGAGATCGTCGGCGCGCGTCGCGCCGTAGGCGCGCTCGAAGACGACGCGCCCGCGATGTTCGATGCGAGCGACGGCGGCGGTGAACTCCTTTCCGCACGCCGCTGTCAGTACGCGATCGACGCGCTTCACAGCGGCAGCCTGCCGCCGGGCATGCTGCCGCCGAACAGCACGTCGGCCAGGCCTCCGATGGAGCTGGGATCGTCGCCGTAGGCGGCGAGAAGGTGACGCGCGTTCGAAAAGAGCGCTGCGCCGAACGGTTCGAAGAGCAAAACGACGAGCGCATCGGGGTAGGCCGCGAGGACGGCGCTCACGGCGGCGGCCTGGGCCGGATGGCGATGTGGACGCCGCGCGAGGATCAGCGGCCGCCGCTGCCGTCGCGCGAGCTCGGCGAGAATTGCGTGCGTCTGCTCCGGCGCGGGATCGATCGGCACGCTCAGCTCCTCGAGCGCCGGCGCCTCCTGCGCGAGCAGAGTTGCACCGCCGAAGCAAAGAGCGACCGACGAAATCGGGTCGGCGTGCGGGAGACCTCGCAGCAGCGTGATCGAAAGCCGGCCGATCTCGCGTCCGACGCCCGGATGCGGTGGATCGGCATCCAGCGGCAGCGGCGGCGCTCCGGCGTCGCGCAGCGCCATGACGCGCGCGTGCGCTTCTTCCAAGCGCTCGAGCGGAATGCGACCCTGCGTTACGGCCTGCTCGATCGCCCGCGCAGCGGCGGCGGCAAGTCCGCTGTCGTGACTGAAGAGCAACAGATCCGCACCCGCACCGAGCGCTTCCACCGCGCTTTCCACCGGGCCGCTCGCGCTCAGCGCTTTCATCTCCAAACAATCGGTGACGAACGCCCCGCGCACGCCCAGTTCGTCGCGCAGCAGAGCGCGCGCGACGTGCCGCGAGAGCGTCGCCGGCCGCTGCGGATCGAACGCGCGCACGAGAACGTGCGCGCTCATCACCGCCGGCGCAGCCGCCGCGACCGCGGCAAACGGCCGAAGATCGCGCGCTCGCAGCGTCGCCTCGTCAACGTCGATGACCGGCAGCGCTTCGTGCGAGTCGACTGCGGTCGCTCCATGCCCGGGAAAGTGTTTGTAGCACGCAAGAATGCCGCCACGCGACAGGCCGCGCGCAAAGGCCGCGCCGAGCGACGCGACGCGCTGCGGGTCCGCGCCAAACGACCGCGTGCCGATAACCGCGTTCTTCGGGTCGAGCGCCAAGTCGAGAACGGGCGCAAAGTCGAGCGTGCAGCCGGCCCGCCGCAGATCGAATGCCGTCTGCTCGCCGGCCCGTTGCGCCGCGTCAACGTCGTCGGCGGCGCCGATAGCCATCATGGAAGGCATCGGCTCCACGCCCTCACGCAAGCGCGTAACGGATCCGCCTTCCTGGTCGATCGCGATGACCGGCGGCGCATCCTCGCGGCCTTCGCGCAGCGAGTCGGTAAGCGCGCGAACCTCGCGCAGCGGCGCGCGATCTGCCGGAAAGAGCACGTAGCCGCCCAAGCGCGGCAGCGTCGCATCGGCGCTCGCGCCGGAGAGTCCGGCCGCGATCACTCCCCGCGCAAGATCCCCCGGGGCACTCACGAGATGGCTCGCCCGGTCGCCGAATCGAAGCGCCGGAGCCACTGCGGGGGCAGATCGAGCGCCGTTCGATCGCCGGCGCGCAGCTCGTGATGTGCGGGAACGCGCACCGCCAGTGCGCCACGCTCGGTTTCGACGTCGACGTACGCGTCGGCACCGGTACTTTCACGGCGCGTCACCCGTCCGGAGAGCGCGCCGTCTTCGGCGACGCGGATGCGCTCGGGCCGGATGCCGAAGACGACTCCCT
>JASHOM010000083.1 GCA_030041115.1 Vulcanimicrobiota bacterium
GTATCGCTCATCCGGGTGGCATCCAGTTCGACGGCAAGCGTATAGCCATCGAAGATTTATGGTCGCTCATCGTTTATCGGCTTCGTCTCTCGGGCAATAGCGCGATCATCGTTAGCAGTACACCGCTGAACGACGCAAGGTACGTCGAGCAGTATTGGATCCGGGGCAAGACCCTCATCGGCCCGGATTTGTATGGCAATGTTTACTTTTGGAAGTACCCCGACGGCGGCGCCCCTGTCAGTTCGATTCAAGGCTTTACGGAGCCCTATGGCTCCACGGTGAGCGTCGGCCGGTAAAACACGGATGACCCGCCGCGCCGGCCTTCATAGTCACCCTGAGCCCGTCGAAGGGCGCTGCTGCCAACAGGCGCTCGGGCCGATGCTTCCAGGCGCTCGTAGCGTGCAACACGGTTGTACGCGCTCAGTGCAGATCCGTGCCCGGATCTGTGCTTCGGCTTGACGCGATGGTAACGCATCCTTGTGTGCTCCGCTTATCGCTGTTGTTCAACCCGAAACGCGACACGTGCGCTCCGTGTTACGAGTTACTCGCTATGCTTGGCGGTCGTAACGCTCGCCCGAGCAGGCTGAGTAAAACAACGGCGTTGCGGGAGCATCTGGTGAAGCTCAACCTTTAGCGGCGAAAACCTCGTACGCGCGAACCGGGACGGCACTCAAGGTTTGCCAGGTCCGGACCAAGGGGGCGATTCCGGTATCGCGGAGGTCCGGTCCGGCGCTAAGCCTCGGTAATTGGCGAAGGGCCGGTGGCATTCGCCGGCCCTCTTTTGTGTTTACGAGGGTAACTCAGCCGCGCCTGCGGCCGCGTTTGATACAACGCTTTGCACGACGCTGGGCCAGATCGCTCATAGCGACTTGCCGCGTCGCGCGAGATTTGGACTTGCGTCCTAACCGGGACGCCTTTCTCGCGATCCGCTTGCTAGTCATCGGCTATTCACCCCCTCTTATTTATCTACCTGGTTAGGCTTCGACGAGCTCGCGAACGGGTTCGCCGATATCCTGGAACTGATTGATCTCTACACGCGAACCATCAGGAAAAGCCGCAACGATTTGCAACTCTCCTCCCATCGCGCGCAGATACTTCCGAAGCGTGCTCACGTATGCATCGGTGCGCCTTTCTATCTTTGAGATGGCCGACTGCGGCACACCCATCGCGCTCGCCAGCGTCTGTTGCGAATAAGCGCGAGCTACGCGCAGCTCCTGGAGCGGAAGCTGTTCCAGGATCTCCTGCGCCATGATTTCGCTCTTGGCGCGGGAGCGTGGCGTCATTTTGTCGCGCAACTCGCTAAACTTGCGAGCCATTTTAGTCATCCTCCTTACGTGCGGCCTTACGACCGATTAGTTGCAAATGCTCCTCATAAAGGCGGTCGGCGATTGGAACGTAAACGTCGTACCACCGATTGTCGCCCGTCTTAGCTCCCCCGATCAGAATTATGGCGACCCGGCGCGGGTCGAAGGCATAGAGCAGGCGGAACGGGCGACCTTGATGCTGGACGCGCAGCTCCCGCATATTGGGATAGCGAGAGCCCTGAACCGTATCAGCGTAAGGCCGAGTCAGAGCGGGTCCGAGCTGCTCTAGTACCAGGACGACGGCGTTGATGGAGGCTTGCTCGTCTTCAACGAGGTTTTCCCACCAGGCGCCGAACTCGTCCGTATACTCGACCTCCCACGCCACGGCCATATTATACCCTCAAAGGAATATTCCGTCAAGGGGATATATGGCGCCAGAGGAGCTATCGCTACAGCATGCGGGGCGCACTGGCCCGGAGACCGGTCCGCGCAGGGCGTGGCTAACGAAGATCGGTGATCACAACGGCTATTTGCGAGAGCGGCTGGAGACGGCAGTCCAAATCTGGCTCTTGAAGTGTCGTTCCCTCCTACTTCACGGCCCCTTTGCTCGGAGGGTAGGCGATCTGCGGCACCGACGTGGCACGGACAGCGTAAAATCGGCGGATTCTAACGGGGACCCGTCGGGATCGTCGGTCGGCGAGACGACATATTTTGCAACACTTTTCCACACCGCTAGGTATCAGTCGGGATCGTCGTCATCAGATTCGATTCCCGTTGGCGCTATTATGAATAGAGATTACGCTACTTTACGCGGCCTACCACCGTTGCGACCGTTGGCGCGTGATGGGGCAGCCACAGTTGTCTGAGATAAACTGGGAGACCATACTGCAGATACAGCTTGCCCTAGCGCGCCAGCGCCGAAACAATCGCTGCAAGCTATTAGTGCCGTGAGTCGTCCGCAACCGCGGCGTCTGAGAAAGCCCCGAACGTATAGCGTCACACATTGCTTGACAATCTGAATGACTTACCGGGTCAGAGTTCTGGGCTTTGGCATAAGAGGCGTCTCGTGAAGAAAAGCCGCTTCACCGAAGCGGAAATCGTCGGGATTTTCAAACAGCTCAACTTGGCGGTACAGGCGCGGCGTTGGGGCACCAGCACGGCGTTAAAGCAAAATCGATCCGCCTGTCGCGATAAGTGCGCCCGGATGGGAATAAGCGATCGCGCGACTCTAGCAGCATCGCTAAGCTGACATGAACCCCCTATAATGTTAGTCGAAAAACGTCCCCGCAACCGCGAATGGGCCGGTAGTGCGGTCCGCCAACAGGCGTCGTACCGTAGAGTTTTCCATTTACCACGGTAAGGCGGCTATTCGGCAAGCCGTCGCCGCTGAAGTTGTGCAAGATGCTCTTAACGCCCGATGTGGTAATTTGGAAGATCGTGCCGCAGCCGTCGGTAGAAAAAGAGCAACCGGCGCCCGTGCCCCCAAGATAGGTCGTTCCATAGAGCGTCCCGCGGTATGCGAGCAGAGTGGCTCCTGGCTGATAGCCATCGGTGCCGCCCTGGAAGCGGTAAATGACCTGTTCCAGCCCCGAGGTCGGGTCGACCTCAAATACAGTTCCGCATCCTGCTGGGCAGCCGCTACCCACAGTGCCGCCGAAGAAGGTCGTGCCATAGAGCTCACCGCTGAGATACGTCAGTCCGGCTAGAGGGTAGGCCCCGTCTCGTCTGCCTTTGAAGCGATAGAGCACGCGATATTGCCCCGCCGCCGTGATCGAAAAAACCGTGCCGCACGAATTCCCGAATGCTTGCGTACATGCTTCGTGCTTACCACCCCCTGAGCTCGTCGTGCCGTAGAGTGTGCCCTTAACGTCGACCAATCCCGCCTGCGGATTGGCGCCGTCTCGCGCGCTGTTTTTCGAGTTAAACGCATGTAAAACGCGTTCCGTGCCGGCGAGGCTCACTTCAAAAACGGTTCCGTAGTGGTAGGCGCCGCCGCCAAACGTCACGCCGTAAAGTTTTCCGTCTACGTAGACCAGGCCACCCTGGGGATCCTGACCATCACTGGAACGTGGACTTATACCTTTGAAATTATAGATCGTTCGTTCCTTGCCGGATGTGCTGATCTCAAACACTGTACCGCAGCCCGATTGGCTGCCGCCGCCGCAATTACCCACAGCTCCCCCGCCGGCTGTTACGCCATAAAGGGAGTCACGCAGGCGGATGAGGCTGCCAGGCGGGTTGACGCCGGCGGGTGGCTTAGGGCTGTACAGGACATGTTGTCGGCCCGTGTCCGTCACCGCAAACAGGGTTCCGCAACCGTAGGCCTTCCCTCCGCATTTCGCATTGCCGCCAAGTCCGGTGGCGCCGTAAAAGATTCCATTTATGTCTAAGAGAGCACCGAACGGAGCGAAGCCATTCTTAGCACCTTTAAAACTGTAGAGAACGGAGTACGGATCGCTTGAGCCGGCAGCGACGACTTGCCCGACTCCGATAACGGGAAGCATCGTGGGGCTGTGATCGGGCGCGCAACCAGCAAGCAACGCCGCGGCACCAAAAGGAACGAGAAGTAGAACGCGCACGCTGCTCCTTATCATTGCGGTGGTTTCGGCTGAACGAAATCGCTTGAAGCGTGCCCGTCTCGGCCTTCATCTCGTCGATAAATGCGCTGCCGCGGCGTCACTGAACTACCTTGCGCGGGCGCCCGCCCTTGCGACCGTTCTTGCGTGCCGCGGCGCGCTTCGCCGGCGATGCGCGGCGGCCACGCGATTGGCGTGCGAGCAGCGCCGCGGGATTCAGTCTCAGAGTCGCTGCAAGCAATTCATCGAGCACTAGGCCTTCGCCCAAGTCGTCCCACCAGAGCCAGCTTCCACCCATACGTAACCGCACGCGCGCAATCTGCGCCTGACTCGTCTTCGTCCAGGGCGCTCCCAAAGCTTTAACGGGGATTTCGACGGTGACGCCGTCGCTCAGCGTTAGGCGCAGCCGCGCTCGTGCGACCTCGGCCTTGATGGCACGTATCGCGTAAGGCGCGTCGACAATCTCGGGTCGCTCTTTAAGTGTAGCAGTCACGGCTGTGGATCGATCTCCTTCCATTTCGCGAGATACACCGCTCTGCGTTCGCGAACCAATGCGATGGCTCGCCGCTCATCGGCGGCTTTCATTCGCCCATACTTTCGTTCGGCTGGACGATGCCCTGAGAGGTAGACTCGCAGGTCGGCTTCGTCGCGCAATACGTGAACGTGGGGCGGTAAGTGGTCCCGTAGGTTGATCACGACCTCAAAGCCGAGGGCGTCATCGATTTTCGGAGCCACGCCTATTTATAACCCATGCGCGTGGGTTTTGCAATGCGGCCCACACGAGTTCACAGCAGCGGCGGAGTAGCTAGCGCTTGCCCCTCTAACAACGATCTAACGGATTACGCAAAACTCGTCGGGATTCGAAGGGATTAACAGGCACTCGAAAACGCGAAAACCCGTACAAGAAAGGACTCTCGGATATTCGACGGGAGCGGCCTGGACTCCGATTTGCGGGTTCGATTTCCGTGGGCGCTGTTTTGAAACGCTCAAATCTACGCGCATCTTATTAGTGGTACGAAATGAGGGCGACGGCGACGACCGCGCCCACCGCGACGACGAAGAGCGAAATCGCGTAACCGGTGAGACTCGAGAGAGTCACGACCTTCCCCAGTTGCAGACCGCGATCGGTTGCCGCGTAGCGCCAGGCTCCGAGCAGCGCGACGAAGATGCCGAAGAGCGCCATCGTCGTGCCGAAGGCCGTCGAGAGGCCGGTGACCGGGCTGCCGCTATGCACGAGCGCCGAGAACTCGCGCGCAAAGAGCGAGAAGCGCGCGATCACGAAGCCGAAGGCGATGAAAGCGAGCGCGGTTCGAACGTAAGCCAGAAACGTGCGTTCGTTGGCGAGCGTATCGTTGGCTCGAACCGGCTCCGGCATGACCCCGGGAGCTTTAGGCGAATCGTTAGACGAACCATGTCGATGCAACGCAACGTCAACGCCCCGCCCAGTCCCGCGAAGGCAACCCACGATTTCGAGCCGCCGCAGGCGCTCCTGGATTTCATGGCGACCGGCTGGCTCGATCGCCCCGCCGCCTCCGACGTCCACGCGCAAGCCGGGCTATTCGCGCAGCGCCGCGCGGCGCTCTCGAAGGCGTATCCCGGAACGTACCTCGTCGTCCCGGCGGGGCGCGAGCACGTCCGCGCCAACGATACGTTCTTCCGCTTTCGTCCGTCGAGCGATTTCGCGTATCTCGTCGGCGCCGGCGAACCGGGCGCGATTTTGGTGCTCGAGCCGGTGGGCGCGAGCCATCGCAGCCTGCTCTTCGTGCCGGAGCACAATCGAGGCAAGGCCGAGTTCTTCACCGATCGGGTCTACGGCGAGTTGTGGGTCGGGCGCCATCGCGGCGTCGACGAGAGCCGCGCCTTCTTCGGTGTGGACGACTGCCGCCCGATGGGAGCGCGCGGCGAGTATCTCCAGCAGTTGCGCGCGGCCGGGTATCCCGTGCGAATCGTGCGCAGCCACGACGACGAGATCGATCGCCGCTTCGACGAAACTACCGGCGATGCAGAGTTGGCCGAGCACCTTTCCGAGATGCGCTTGATCAAAGAAGATTACGAGCTCGCGGAATTGCGCAAGGCCTGCGCGATTTCGAAGCTTGCATTCGAAGACGCGATCCGCGCAATGCGTACCGCTACGAGCGAGCGCGCGATCGAAGCCGCCTTCTGGGGGCGCGCACGCACCGATGCCAACGACGTCGGCTATCTGACGATCGCCGCCGCCTCGGAGCACGCGTGCACGCTGCACTGGACGAAGAACGACGGGCCGCTGCGCAAGGGCGATCTGCTCTTGCTCGACGCCGGCGTCGAGTGCGACTCGCTTTACACCGCCGACATCACCCGGACTCTGCCGGTTTCCGGACGATTTTCAGCCGAACAGCGAAGGATCTACGAGCTGGTTTGGGAAGCGCAGCGCGCCGGCATCGAAGCGGTCGTCGCGGGCAACGATTTCCTCGAACCGCATCGTCGTGCGATGCAAGTGCTCGCGCAAGGGCTCATCGATCTCGGCATCCTCAAGACGTCCCTCGACGAGGCGCTCGATCCGGATCGGCTTCTTCATCGCCGCTACACGCTGCACGGCACCAGCCACATGCTCGGGCTCGACGTGCACGACTGCGCGCTCGCGCGGACGGAGGAGTACCGGCACGGCAAGCTGCGCGAGGGCATGGTGCTCACCGTCGAGCCGGGACTCTACTTCCAGCCCGATGATGCAACGGTCCCCGAGCGTTTCCGGGGCATTGGCGTGCGCATCGAAGACGACGTCGCCGTCGCCGCCGCGGGACCGGAAAACCTGTCGGCGATACTGCCCTCGCAGCCCGACGAGGTCGAACGCTGGATCGCCGAGCTCTGGAAAAGCTGACGCGTTAGGTCGAGGGCATGACCGACGCGCCGGGACTCGCCGGCGGCATCGGCGGCACAACCTGACGGCTCATGGCCGCGATCCGATCCTCGATCGGCCAGCGGCTAAACGCGAGAATCAGCATGCAGATCAGGTGGCCGATTCCGGGGATCAAGGTCAGGAGCGCGAGTGCGCCGCTGAATCCGGCCTTCTCGAAGATTCGCCAGTAAATCCAGATCAGGAAAAGGATGAGCCCGATAATCACGAGCGCGTAGACGACAAAGAACGTCGCTAAGAAGCCCGCCGCGGCTGCCGAATGATCCATCTCTAACCTCCGAGTTTAAAGCAACTGAGAGACCCTTCGCTGCGACCGTTCGTTCGCACTTCCGCGTCAATGAGCTTCGCCCCCGGAGGTACGTGCTCGACGTCGAAGGTTCGGACGATGCCTTTGGTTTTCGTCCCGACGCCGCTGGGCAATCTGCGCGACGTCACGCTTCGCGCGCTCGACGCGCTGCGCGAGGCGACGTTGATCGTCGCCGAGGACACGCGCGTTGCCCGCAAGCTGCTCCGCGCGCTGGGGCTCGACGGCCGCGAAACCTGGAGCTATCGCGAGCAAAACGCGCAGCGCGCGACGCCGGCGATCGTCGAGCGAGCCCGCGCCGAGCTCGTCGCGGTCACGAGCGATGCGGGCATGCCCGGCATCTCCGATCCGGGCAGCGACCTGATCGCCGCCGCCCGGGCCGCCGGCGTCGCGGTCGAGGTCTTGCCCGGGCCGAGCGCTGTAACCAGCGTCGCGCTGCTCTCGGGGTTCCCATTGCGGCGCTTCGCCTTCGAGGGCTTTCCGCCGCGAACGAGCGCCGCGCGGCGCGAGCGCTTTCGCCAGGCGCTCGGCGCCGACGCGACGACGATCTGGTACGAGTCGCCGCGGCGCGTCCGCGGGACGCTGGGCGACCTTGCCGCGGTCGCGCCGGACGCACGCATCTTCGTCGTTCGCGAATACACCAAACTTCACGAAGAACGCTGGCTCGGCACCCCGCCGCAAGTCCTCGCGCAATTTCCCGACTCGCTCCGCGGCGAGATCGCCTTCGCAGTCGCGCCGTATGCCGCCGCCTCGCGCCCGCCCGCCGAGACGACGAGCGCGGCAATCGACGCGTTGCTCGACGGCGGCCAGCGGGTCGGCGAGGTCGCAAAGCTGCTCGCGACGCATGGCTATGGCGACCGTCACGAGCTGTACGTCCGCGCCGCCGCGCGGAAGGCGCGGCGGAAAACGCCGATTAAAGAACGCTAGCACGCCATGGACCGCGCCTACTACGTCACGACGCCGATTTACTACATCAGCGGCAATCCGCACATCGGTCACGCCTACACGACGATCGTGGCCGACGTGCTCGCGCGCACGTCACGGACCTTCCGCCCCACGTTTTTCCTTACCGGAACCGACGAACACGGGCAAAAGGTCGCCAACGCGGCGGCTGCGGCCGGGAAGAGCCCGCAGGAATGGTGCGACGAGCTGGTGCCGCGCTGGAAGGCGCTCTTTGCCGCCTATCACATCGAGTACGACGACTTCATCCGCACGACGGAGACGCGACACGTCGAGAAGGTGCAGCGCGTGTTCGAGCACTTGCGCGAAAGCGGCGACGTCTATCGCGGCAAGTACGAAGGGTGGTATTGCGTCGACGACGAGACCTTCTGGCTCGAATCGAAGCTCGTCGATGGGCGCTGCCCGACCTGCGGCCGCGCCGTGCAGTGGATCTCCGAAGAAGATTGGTTCTTTCGGCTCTCCGCGTATCGCGATCGGCTACTCGAGTATTTCGAGCACAACCGGGATTGGGTTCAGCCGCGCAGCGTTTACAACGAGATGATGGTCTTTCTGCGGGAAGGACTCGACGATCTGTCCATCTCGCGAACGAGCTTCGACTGGGGCGTACCGATTCCGGGCGGCGGCGTGATCTACGTCTGGCTCGACGCGCTGCTCAACTATATCACCGCGATCGGCTGGAGCGAGGATGAAGCTCGGTTTCGTACGTATTGGCCGGCGAGCGTGCAGCTCGTCGGCAAGGAGATCGCGCGCTTCCACACGATCATCTGGCCGGCGATCCTGTGGGCGCTGAGCGAAACGGCGCCGGAGGTGGTCTTCGCGCACGGCTGGATCACCGTGGACGGACAGAAGATGAGCAAGAGCCTCGATAATGCGGTCGATCCGTTCTCGCTCGCCGACCGCTTCGGAGCCGACGCGATGCGGTATTTCTTGCTGCGCGAAGCGCCGTTGGGCAGCGACTTTTCCTATTCCGAAGAGAAGATCGCGCAGCGCCGCAACAGCGAGCTCGCCAACGACCTCGGCAATCTCCTCCAGCGAACGCTCGCGATGCTGCAGCGTTACCGCGACGGCATCGTCCCGGGACGCAAGGGTTCCAGCGCTTTGGGGGGGCGGTTCGAACCGTTGCCGGCAATCGTTCGCGCGCGCATCTTCGCCCTACGCTTTCGCGAGGCGCTCGAGGGAATCTGGGAGCTCGTGACGGCACTCAATCGGGCCATCGACGAGCGCAAGCCGTGGGAGCTGCACAAGCAAAACCGCGCTGACGAGCTCGACGCCGTGCTCTACGATCTCTGCGAAGGGCTGCGCTGGCTGGCAATCCTGCTCCATCCGTTCATGCCCGAGCGCATGAGCGAGATGTGGCGGCAGCTCGGAACGCCGGAGCGCATCGACGAGGACTGGTCGTCGTCGCTGCGCGCATGGGGCGGACTCGCACCGCTCACGCAAACTGCTCCGGCCGCGCCGCTCTTTCCCAAGCTCGACACCATCGCGCAAACGTGATCGACACCCACTGCCACGTCCACGATCGAAAGTTCGACGCCGATCGCGACGCGGTCGTGCAACGGGCGCGCGACGCCGGCGTCGCGGCGATGCTGACCGTCGGCGAAGATCTCGCCGACAGCCGGCGAGCGATTGAAAGCGCGCGACGGTACGGTCTTCGCGCGGCGGTCGGCATCCATCCACACGAGGCGAAAAATGCGCCGGCCGACCTTGCGGCTGCGCTGCGCCCGCTGCTACGCGAGCCGGAAGTCGTCGCGATCGGCGAGACTGGACTCGATTACTATTACGGGCACAGTCCGCGCGACGTTCAAGCGGCGGTGCTGCGAGCGCAATTGGCCGTTGCCCGCGAGGCGGCGCTGCCGGTCGTCTTCCACCAGCGCGATGCCTTCGACGACTTTACAGCGATCTTGCGCGACGAGTGGCGGGACGGCATGCGCGGCGTCGTGCATTGCTTCACGGGGACCATACGCCAGGCGCGCACGTACATCGATGAGTTCGGGTTGTGTCTCGGCATCGGCGGCGTGCTGACCTTTCCCAGCGCCGGCGAGCTTCGCGAAGCCGTGCGCGCGGCCGGCGCCGGCAAGCTCGTGCTTGAAACCGATTGCCCTTATCTCGCACCGGTGCCGATGCGCGGAAAACGCAACGAGCCCGCCTTCGTTACCTATACCGCCTCCAAACTCGGGGAGATTCTGGGCCTGCCGGCCGACGAGCTCGCCGCAACGACCGACGCCAACGCGCGCCGTCTATTATCGCTGTAGGGCCTCGCCACTGTCATCGGCCACATAACAAACGCATCTCAAGCGAGATGCATGTCGCCGATCTTACAACGTTTTGCCGTCAGGTTTCGTGCACGTTCCATACATAACGATGCCGTCAAAGGCTTTCGCTACGGTCCAAGACATCGCGTCCGCGACCGCTTTTCGGTAGTTTGGCACAAAGAGCCAGCCGTAAACGTCCGGGAAGCCCACACCGATTTGGTACGGCGCTCGGAAGATGAAATATTGGCCCATCGGCGATCCGCGATTGTCAGGGGCCCCAAATGCTAGGCGTGCTCGCGAGACTGGCACCGGCGCGCCGCGACACCGCCCGTCAAAAGCGCTGCGCGATCAACTATATCGTGAAATCTTATCGGCAGATGTTTTCCGGGTCGCAAGGCAGTGATTCACACCATTCAATCTTCAACACCGTGATAAGAAGACTGAAGCAACGCGACCGAAGCCTTCAGAGCTGTAATATCACCGGTAAGCAGGTTCAGCCAGGCTTCTTCGATCTCACTCTGGATTGTGGCTAAACAAAGCATCGTGTGTCAGGGAAGAATCAAGATCGAGTGACTGTCGCCTCCTTTTTAAGGAGAGCTTCGAACTCGCCAGATTAACTGCGCTCGTACTCGGAACTGGAAAATAGGATACCGGCGACGCGCTCGGACCCACGTGGCAGAGCGAAGCGTCGCGTTAGGCGCGCGAGCTCAGCTTCAACGCACTTGCGGAGGCCCACTCCGCTTCGAGGCGAGCGCGAACGGCGGGGACGATCTCGCCGCTGCCGGTGCAAAGGCCCCAATCGGTCATGTCGTCGCGGGCGAAGGTGACGGTCGCATTCGCCGAGCCGAGCCAGGCGCGGTCGCCGGCGACGGCGAGTTTCGACGAATCCTCACAGACGCGCACGCGCACCCCGTCGCGCATGAGGTCTTCCAGGATGCGATGCTCGCGGTGGTTGCCGCTGAGCACGCGCTTGGTAACGAGCAAGCGCGGCGCCGCGCCGGCGCGGCCGAGCGCTTTGAGCGCGTGGTAAACCTCATTGCCGGCGTCGAAGCTTTCGCTCTCGACGATGACTGTATCGCGCGAACCGGCCCGGTCGAGCAACTGCGCTTCTTGCGCCAGCGCTTCGTGCTTCTTCATCGAAATTGCTGCGGCACGCGCGGCGTCGTCTTCGCGCAGCACGACGTCGCCGCTTCGCCAGTTCTTTTCATCCAGATAGAGCGCGTCGTCGACCCGGCACTCCTTGGCATGGATCCCAGCTCTCAGCTCGGCGTCGACGCCGCTCGCGCGCAGCTCCGCGACGAGCCGCGCGTTTTGGTTCTTGAGGCGACCGGCGCGATCGTCGCGGGGGCTGCCTTCGAGTTCGACCGTGACACGCGCGCCGCGCCGCGCCGCCTCTTCCAGCACGGCGAGCACCGGGCGCGGCAGCGTGTACGCCTCGAGCGCGATCTCCCCGGCGCGCCCGATCGCCGCCAGCATCGCGCCGGTCGAGCTCAGATGGAGCATTGCGCCTCCCATCACGACCGCGGCCGGCAGCGGCTAGCTCTTTGACCGGCGCCTAGGGGAGTGCGCGACGGGCCTTTGGAAGCAGGCCAACCAGCCATGACTTCCGCACCGGCGCGCGGGCGCACAGACGAGTCGAAGGGGGCCTTCGTTCGCGAAATGTTCGCGTCGATCGCGCCGCGCTACGACCTCGCGAATCGGGTGCTCACCGGCGGACTCGACGAGCGTTGGCGCCGCCGTGCAATCCGCCTGCTCGCCGCTCCGCACGGCGGGCGCATCCTCGACTGCTGCTGCGGCACCGGCGACCTCGTCTTCGGGTTGACGCGCAGCGATCCGACGCTTGACGTCACCGGCGTGGACTTCTGCCGTCCGATGCTCGACCGCGCCCAAAGCCGCGCCGCGCGCGCGCGCCGCGACGGCATCCATTTCACCGAGGGCGACGTCATGGCGATGTCCTTCGCTAGCGACACGTTCGACGGCGCCACGATGGGATTCTCGCTGCGTAATGTGGTCGATCTCGATGCGGCCTTGCGCGAGATCCGGCGCGTCTTGCGGCCCGGCGCGCGATTCGTCAGCCTCGACGTCAGCAAAGCGCCGAACCGTCTCTACAAACGTTGCTTCGATCTCTACTTCTACGGACTCGTGCCGTTGGTCGGCGGGATCGTGGGCGGTTCGCGTGCGGCGTACTCGTATCTGCCCAACTCGCTGACGCATCACCCCAACGCGCCGGAGCTGAGGGAACGCTTTACGCGCGCCGGCTTCGCGCGCGCGGATTATCTTGCGCTGATGGGCGGCGCGATCGCAATTCACTACGGTACGAAAGAATGAGGGCGATCGACTCGGTCCGCACCGCGGACGACCTGCAGGCACTCGTCGAACGCTTCTTTCGCGCAACCTTCTCGACCGATAATCCCGTCATCACGGAAGCCGTCAAGCGCATGTTGGCGGCGGGCGGCAAGCGGCTGCGGCCGCGCATCACGCTGCTTGCCGCCGAAGCCTGCGGCGGCAAAGCGATCGAGCATCTGCACCTCGCGGCGTACATGGAACTCATCCACGTCGCGACCCTCATCCACGACGACGTCGTCGACAACGCCGCAACGCGGCGCGGCGTCAACGCTACCGCCGTGGACTACGGCAATCGGGTAAGCGTGCTCGCGGGCGATTATCTCTTCGCGTGGATATTCAAGAACGTCACGCTCAATTATCCGCATCCGATTCCAAACGTGCTGTCGGCGACGCTTGCCGACATCTGCGACGGCGAGGTGCTGCAGCTTCAGGCGCTCGGCAACCTCGATTTGCCGCTCGACACCTACGTGGAGATCGCCCGCAAGAAGACCGCCTCGCTCTTCGCCGCGTCGGCGCAGTGCGGAGCGACCATGGGCGGCGGGAATGCGACCGAGGTCGCCGCGCTGCGCGACTTCGGCGAATGCTTCGGCATCGCGTTTCAGATGAAAGACGACCTGCTCGACATGACCGCCGACGAACGCTCGCTCGGCAAACCCGCCGGCAACGATCTCACCGAACGCAAGACCACGATTCCACTGATCGCCGCGCTCGCTTCGGGCGGCGGCCGCTTCCGCGCGCAGGTGCGGCGGTTTTACGACACGGCCGCCAACGACGCGATCCCGGCCATCGTCGACGGCATCGAGCGCGAAGGCGGGCTAGCGGCGACTCGCGCGCAGATCGGCCGCTTCGTCGAGCGAGCCAAGAGCGCGTTGGAGCCGATTGCGGCGCGCGCGGCGAAGAGGGAACTCATTCGACTCACGGAGGCTCTTCAATCATGACGCTACATCCGCTTCTCGCACTCATCGACGCGCCGATCATCATCGGCATTCTGATCGTCGGTGCGCTGCTCTTCGGAGCGGACAAACTGCCGAAGCTGGCGCGCAGCGCCGGTGCGGCGAAAAAGGAGTTCCTCGCCGGACAGGCCGAGGCCGACGAAGCGGCGGCGCGGGCTCGCGAGGAAGCTCGCCAACGGGCCGTGGCGGAGCACGCCGACATCATGGATAACGTCGAGGCGGGATCGATCCAAGGCGAGTCCATTCCACCGCCCACGCCCGGGCGCGGAACGCCGTCATCCTAAGACATCTGCGCTCGCCCGGCGACGAGGCGACGTGGGATCAGAAGGAAATGCCCTTTACGGAGCACCTGCGGGAGCTCCGTAACCGTCTTCTCATCGCGTTGGCAACCGTCGGCGCCATCGCGGTGGTGCTTTTTTGGCCATCGCAATTCGTCATCCGTTGGATGATGCGCCAGTACTTCGCGGGGATCGAGCTCCACGCGTTCGGCCCGGCCGACGTCATCTTCACGGAATTCAAGTTTTCGGTGATCGGCGGCATCGTCATCGGCCTGCCGGTGCTGATCCAACAACTCTGGCTCTTCGTGGTTCCCGCAATCCATCCGCGGACTCGCCGGATGGTCTACGGATTCATCGTGCCCTCGCTGCTGCTGGCGGCTCTGGGCATCGCGTTCGCCCATTTCGTCGTGATTCCGCGCGTCGTCGCCGCACTGATCCACATCACCGATGCGGTTGCGACGCCGACGTTCGGCGTTGCGTCGACGCTCAACTTCGTCATGCTCCTCCTCGCGCTCTTTGCCATCATCTTTCAAACGCCGATCGTTTTGGTCGGGATGGCGCGCCTGGGCATCGTGAGCGCTCGTTCGCTGATGCGCTACCGGCGCCAGGCGCTCTTCGCCTTTTTCGTCGCGGGCGGCATCGCCGCGCCGGACGGAAATCCGCTGACCATGGCGCTGCTGGCCTTGCCGATGTACGCGTTGTACGAGATTTCGATTTGGGTGATTCTGCTGCTTCAGCGGCGCTGGTCCCCTTCGACGAGCTCGGGACAGGCTCAGGACAAGCTCCGGACGACGCCGTTGTGAGCGCCGCCCGGGCGCTCTACGGCGAGTTCGTTCGTACGTTCGGCAACGTGCTCTTCGCGGTTTCGCTCTTCGTCGTCTGGGGCTTCCTGACGCTCGTCGGCGTCATCGTCGATCAGGGCCAAGAGCCTGCCGCGTACTTTCAAAATTACGCCGCACCGATCGCGCGCGCGATTCTGCGCCTCAACTTCGACGACGTGTACCATTCGCCGTGGTACGTCGGCATCATCGGCTTGATTTTGCTGTCGCTTGCGGTCTGCACGTTCAAGCGCGTTATTCCCGCGCGGTTGCCGGCGCTTCGTCCGGTGAACGTCGCGAAGATCCCGCTGCATGACGCCTTCGAAACCGCGGGCGAGGCCGAGCAGGTGCGCCGGCGTCTGACCCGGATTCTCACGGCGCGCGGCTGGCAGGTGCGCGAGCGAATCTTCGGCGGCGTCGAATGGAGTTTCGGCGACAAGCACAACTGGGCGCGGCGCGGCGTTTTGGTCGCGCATGCCGGCTTCGTCATCATCGCGGCCGGCACGACGCTTTACTGGGCGCGGGGCTTCTCCGGCGAATTCGCGCTGCCGGCGGGCCAGACGACGCAAGTCCGGCAGACCCACGCGCTCATCCGCTTGGATAAATTCGCCTACCGGATCGATCCGATCATGACCAAGAGCGGAATGGTGTATCAGCCGATCGATTACGTCTCGAAAGTCACCGTCACGGGGCGCGACGGCGTTCCCAAACGTTACACCGTGCGCGTGAATCATCCCATCGACGTCGACGGCACGCTCTACTATCAAGCGAGTTACGGCTTCGGCATGCGGTTTCTGGTGACGCGTCGGGGCCGGCGCGACGCGGCGCTCTCCAGCCGAACCTTCCTCGAAGGCGATACGCTTCAACTCCCCGGCACGCAGCGCAGCATTCTGTACGAGCGCTTCGCGCCGACGGTCGACAAGCAGAGCGGGATGCCGACGGCCGATCCGCGCGTCAACGATCCGGCGGTGGTCCTGGCCGCCTCCGAGGGCGGAACCCCGTTGGGCGAAGCGCTGGTGCCGCTCGGCGCCGCGGTCGACCTCGGGGACGGCTGGCGTCTGACGCCGCGGCGCTACGTGCTCTACAGCGGCTTCCAGTACCGCTACGATCCGGGCGCTCCGCTCGTCGGGATCGGCGCCTTCGTGCTGCTCGCCGGACTCGTGATCTCGTTTTACTTCCTTCCGGCGCGACTCTTCGTGCGCGTCGACGAGGTTTCGCCGCGGCGTTCGCGCGTGGGAGCCGCGGCGACGACGGTCAAGGGTTACGACGTCTTCGCGAGCGAATTCGACCGGCTGGCTGCGACGTTACGCCGGGAATTCGGTGCCGAACCCGACATAGGATAGGCGGAGAAATCATGCGACTGCCGCCCGACGAACTGCTGATCGCGATCGCGCTGGGTGCTTACGTGCTCGGCGCCGTGGCGCTGATGTTCTATTTTTTCGCACGCGCCGAGGTGCTGCGCAAGATCGGAATTCCGTTGGCGATACTGGGCTGCGCGGCGCAGTTCGCCCAACTGGCCGTGCGCTTCGAGCTGACCCACGTCTGGCCGCTGCTCAATCTTTACGGGTCGCTCTCGCTCTTCTCGGCGATGTCGGTCGCGATTTACATCGGTTTCGCGTTTCGTTACCGGCTCTGGTTTGCCGGCGGCTTCGTGCTCGCGCTCGCGGCAATCTTTCTGGCCTACGGCGTGACCTGGTACGAAGGCACGATGCCTCCCGTCCCTTCGCTGCAATCGTACTGGGCGAAGATCCACGTACCGATCGTCGTGTCCTCGTACGCGGCATTCCTGGTAGCCTTCGTCTTTTCGTGCATCTATTTGCTGAAGTTCTACTTGGAGCGCCGCCTGCACGGCGTCGCGCCGGATCCGGCGACGAGCCCCGTCGAGCGATGGCTCAACGCCCTGCCCAGCTTGGCGCAGCTCGACGTCATCGTCTATCGCGCCATCGCGATCGGGTTACCGCTGATCTCGATCGGCATCATCACCGGGGCGATGTGGGCAAAGGAAGCATGGGGCGCCTACTGGCAGTGGGATCCGAAAGAAACCGCGGCGCTCTTTTCGTGGATCGTCTATCTCGCGTACATGCATCTGCACACCCGGCACGCGTGGCGCGGGCTGCGCACGAGCTGGGTGAGCGTCGTCGGCTTCATCTCGATCATCTTCTGCTATCTGGGCGTCAATATCTGGATATCGGGTCTGCATAGCTATAAGGTTTGAGGTCGCGGCCGTAGCGCGCGACGCTTTCCAATAGCGAGCGCATCATGACGTCGGGCGTCGCGGCCGGAGCGCCGACGCCCAGACCGCGCTCGATCAGCCCCCGCCGCAAGCGTTCGCAGCGCGCCTGTTCGGTCGGCGAGCGCGCGATCAGATACTCCGAACGCACGCCGTCGGCCGCGGCCAGTGCGTCTCGCGCGCGAGCGGGCTCGCCGAGCGCGAGAAAAAGCTCGCCGGCGGCTTCGAGCGCAATCACGGAAAGCTCGGTATCCGCGCAATCCTTGGCGATCGCGGCCGCCCGGGCGGCGTGCGCCGCGGCGCCGCGATGATCGCCGCGATCGAGCGCGAGCAGCGACAATCCGACCGCCGCATGCGCCTGCACGTAGAGATTGCCCGACGAAGCGGCCTGACTTGCGGCGCGCGTCAAGCCGAGCTGGGCTTGCGCAAGCTCTCCTTGGGCGAACGCGCACCGCGCCGAATCGACGAGCATCAGGGTCTCGTCGTCGCGAGCGCCGAGTGCGGCGAAGTCTTCCCGCGCGCGTTCGAACTCATCGCGGGCGGCGGCCACGTCGCCGAGAGCGTAGGCGGCCGCCCCGACGGCGCTGCGCGCGAAGGCGACGAGATACCGGTCGCTCCCGCGCTGCAAGAGCGCGTGCCCTTCGCGTGCGTACCGCTCGGCAAGAGCGACGCGTCCGGTCATTCGCGCGGCATTCGACGCGTAAAGCAACGCCTTCGCCAGGGTCGTCTCATCGTCGCCGGCACGCAATTCGTCGATCGCTTCCTCGAACGCGGGCAGATTGTGCTCGGCGTTTCCGAGGTTGCGCCCGACGAGCGCGCGCAGGTAGATCGCCTCGCCGCGAAGCGACGAATCCTTGGATAGCTTGGGAATCGCCGCTTCGTACCAGCGCACGGTTTCAACGGCGTGTCCGCGGTCGAACATGAATCGCGAGAGCGCGGCAAGGGCACGCACCCCGAGCTCGAGATCTTGTTCCCGTACGATGGCCGCGTCGAGCGCCGCGCGGATCGCATCCATCTCGCGCTCGACCGCGGCGAAATGACGCGCGGCTTCGGCCCCGCGCAGCGCCGCTGCGCGCTCGACCAGCGGCCCCAGGATCCGCGCGATCTCGCGCTGCGGCATGGCATCGTCGACGATCGGCGCGGGCTCGTCGCCGATCTCGTCGCGCATCGTTTGAGCCAAACGCTCGAAGAGGCGGCGCGCGCGATCCGATTCGCCCAGCCAATTGAGCGCCGCGACGGCTTTGGCGACGGTTTGCTCGCTCAAGGGATCGAGCCGCACGATCGCGCTCGCAAACGAAGCGATCGCCTCGGCATCCCCGCGCCCGATTCCGGATTCGAGCAAACGCGTCAGCAACTCCATCTGAATGCCGTGGAGTCGCCGGCGCTCGCCTTCGAGCACATCGTCGTCGATTCCAGGGAAGATCGGTTCCCGGTAGAGTGCCGCGGCGCGGTCGGCTTTCGTCGGATCGCGGGAAAGGATCGAATATCGCGCGACGTCGATCGACCACTGCACCGCCGGCGCGAGCGCGACGCGATCGCGGGTCAACTCCAGCGGATCGGCAATGCCGACGCGATCGAACGCGCTCTCGAGCTCGTGCAAGCGGCGGCGAAGATTTCCCAGCGCGCTCGTCTGATCGGCGTCCGGCCAGAGCTCGGCGGCGAGGAGGGCACGGTCGACCGGGCCGTCGCAAATCGCGAGATGCGCAAGACAACGACGCGCTCGCGGCGAGAACGCGCGCGTTTGCTCTTGGCCGCCGGCGACGACGCAAAAACGGCCGAAGGCGGTAATAGCCACGCCGCGATCCACCCGGATGACTTAGCGCATCGGAGAATTTTTCCGCTTCCTCCCGCGCGCTTCGCCGCTATTGGTAGATCGCCAGGCCCTCCGGACCGCCGGCCCCGTCCTTCTCCATGAAGGGAGAGCCTTTGACCGGCGCGAGCGCGCCGGAGCCCGCGATCGCATAGACCGCGACCTGCTGGGCGTCGCTGTTGGAAACGAAGAGGTGTTTGCCCGCCGAGTCCACGGTAATCGCGTTGGGACCCGCGGCGCTGCCGTCGGCGAACGGCGAACCCGCAAGTGGCTTCAGATTTCCGCCCGAACCCAACGAGTAGCCCGAAATGGTCGAGTCGCCGTAGTTCGCGACGTAAACGTACTTGCCGTTCGGAGTCATCGCGATTCCGACGGGCTGATTGCCCGCGACGAACGGCGAGTCCTTGAGCGGCGTTAGAACGCCCGCGGCCGCGCTGTAGCCGCTGATGCTCGCTTGGGCGGTGTTGGTGACGTAAAGATTGCCGCCCTTCGACGTCATCACCGCTTGCGTCGGGCCGTATCCGGTCGCGTAACTATTCAGCTCGGTCAGTGCTCCGTTCTTTGCGACGGAGAATGTCGAGACGTACCAGCCGTATCCGTCGACCGTGTAGAGGTATGCCCCGTTGAGCAGCATGCTGCTGGGATTTGGATCGCAGAAGCCGGGGCAAGTTATTTGAAAGGGCGATCCGGCAATGGCCTTGACCGCGGCACCTTGTTTCTTGAGGTCGTAGCCCACGACTTGTCCGCCGTTGGCCTCGTCGATCGCGTAGAGCCGCCGGTCTCCGTCGGTAACCAGCGGAAAGCCGGCACCGCCGCCAATTTGCGTGGAATCGCTCACGAGCGTGATCGCGCCACCGGAACCTATCGAGAAAATGGCGAGGTTGTCGGAGACCGATCCGGCGGTGTAGAGATCGGGGCCTTTGGGATCGATCCCGATATCGAACTGCCCCGGCCCCGTGGTGTCGGACGCAAACGGCGATCCGCCGATCTCCTTGAGCGCGCCGTCGGCCGCTATCGTAAACGCAGAAATCGTGCTGTTGCCGTTCTCGACGTACAGGTAGCTGCCCACGGCGTGGCCGCCGTTCTTGGCCGCGGGAAGGCCGGCGGGCGCCGCCGGGAGGAGCGAACTGCCGCCGCCCGCCGGGTTCGAGCACGCGGCGAGTACCAGCGGCATGGCAAGCCAAAGACGAAACTTGAGCGAGGCGTTCATGTTCCCATCCTAGCGGCGCCGCGTCCCAAAGTCGTCCCGGAGTGCGCCGAAAGCCGCGGCCGCGTCCGAGATTCGTCCTGGCGGCGAGGTGGAGGGCCGCCCTACACTATAGCCAAATGACCCAGCGACCCAAGCGCTTCCGTGGAGAAGAATCTTGTCCGATTCGAATGCCGACGCGCCTCAAAACGTTTCGCGTAAGATACTGACCGCGTACGACGCGCCTCAGACCGCGGACGAAATTACCCGCCGAACGTTCATGGCGAACGCGACGCTCGCGATCGGGGGCATCGTCACCGTCGCGCTGGCCGTGCCGATCGTCGGTTCG
>JASHOM010000084.1 GCA_030041115.1 Vulcanimicrobiota bacterium
ACATTGCCAGCAGCGCTCCGGCACGCAAGGCTTGCGGCAGCCGGACGAGTCCGAGCTCATCATTTTCGCACGAACGCCCGCAGAGCGTCATCTCCGCTAAAGGGGCTTCGGCCGGCCCGGCGGTGACCACCAAGTGCCGCGCCCCGTAGAGCGCCGGCCGGGGATTCTCCGCGATCCCTCCGTCGACCACGACGAACGTTCGCTGCGACTGACGCTTGACGGCCAGCACGCGATAGAGCGTCGTTCCGGCGAGCGCGACGATCGCGCGTCCCGGTTCGATGCCTAAGCGCGGCGTGGAATAGCCGCGCTCGCGCGACCCTTCGAGAACGTCGGCGCGAACGGCATCCACGAGGGCGGCGACGTCGAGCGACTCGCCGTCGTCGGGATGCGTCGCCACGGCGAATCCGCCGCCGATGACCAGGCGCTCGACCGGCAAGCCGGCCTCCGTGAAGCGCTTGGCCGCATCGAGCAGGGCCGCCGCGTTGCTTCGATAGGCGGCTGGATGACGAATCTGCGACCCGACGTGCGAGTGCAGACCGGCAAAACGCAGTTGCGGATTCGCCTGCAATATCGCGACTGCCGCGCCTTCGTCGCGCGGGTGAATGCCGAATTTCGTGTCGTCGCCGCCGGTACGGACGAAGGCGTGGGTGCTTGCCGCGACGCCGGCGTTCAAACGCAGGATGACGGCGGCGCACCGCCCGTTGCCGCGCGCGAGCGCCGCCAACGCCGCGAGTTCGTCGATTCCGTCCGCGACGACGTAACCGACCCGCTCGTCGCACGCCGCGCGAAGTTCCGCTTCGGTTTTGCCGGCGCCATGGAGCGTAAGGCGCTGCGCCGGGAACCCGGCTCGCTCGGCGGTCACCAGCTCGCCGAGCGAGCAGACGTCCAGGCCGATCGCGTGCCGCTTCAAATGACGGACGAATTCGATCGTCGCAAAGGCCTTTGCCGCATATGAGATTTCGAGATCGCCGGAGGATCGCGCGACCGCCGTCAGCCGCTCGATCGCGGCGTCGACGAGATCGAGATCGACGACGAGCAACGGCGTGCCGTAGGTTTGCGCGAGCCGTTGCGCCGCAATGCGTCCGAGCAAAAGATTTCCTTCGGGATCGCGCGCTTGCGTCAGAACTGCTCCATGAACGAGTCGATCGCCGCTTGAGCGATCCCGGCGGCGAGCAGTCGCATCGCGAGCTGCTCGCCGCTGCGCGGCGGCGTTACGAACATGAAGGGAGCGCTCTCGTCGGCGACCGAGCGAACCGTGCACCACTGCGCGCCCGCGGGGACCACGGCGGTTCGATAACGCGGCAGCGTCAACGCGTCGGCTCCGGTTGCGACCTCGAGCGGTACGTCGAGGGACATCAGGATCAGCGGCCGTTCCTGCGTCGCCATCGAGGCGGGCTCCGCCGTCGCGACGATCCGTTCGACCACGAAATGCTCGTCGGCAATCAGCGCGATCCGGTCGAGTCCCTCGAAGCGATAGGCGAGCTGCTGCAGCGTTGCGCCGGTCGTCGCGCGGTAATCGAGAACGTCCGCCGCCTTTTGCACCTGGAGCTCGCGCGGCTTGCCGTCGAGACCGGGCCGGTTGTAGTCGAACATCCGGTAGGTCAGGTCGGAGGCCTGCTGCGTTTCGAAGATCGTCAGCCCGGGGCCGATAGCATGCACCATTCCGTGCGGAATGTAAACGGTGTCGCCGGTCTTCAGCTCGACGTACCGGAGCAGCTCGCCGAGCGTACCGTCGGCGACGCGCCGTTCGTACTCGGCGCGCGACGTGTCTTTGTTCCAGCCGTAGACGATCCGCGCGTTCGGCTGCGCGTCCATCACGTACCAGCATTCCGTCTTCCCGAACGGCTGATGCTCGACGCGCCGTGCGTACGCGTCGTCGGGGTGGACTTGCACGGAGAGCCAATCGTGCGCGGTGATGATTTTCGTGAGGACCGGAAAGATGCGCTCGGGATCGATGTCCCCGAGCAACTGCGCTCCGAGCGCTTCGCGCAGGCCGGCGACGGTTTTGCCGCTCAAAACGCCGTTGGTGACGCGATCGGCGTCCCAACACTCCCACGATTCGCCGAGGCGCGCGTTGGGGTCGCCGTCTTTGCCGTAAACGCGCACCAGCTCGTCACCGCCCCAGACCTGTGTCGTGAGCTTGGGATCGAGGACGTATGGATAGATCGCGTCGCGCTGCATCGTCCGGCTACGATACGAGGGGCCCGTGCGGAATTCCGGCCCGCCGGCGCGAAGTCAGCACGCTGGTATGCACGACCTCTACATCGGCATCGGCTCGAATCTCGGGGATCGCCAGGGGAACATCCTGGCCGCGTTGCAACGCCTGCGCAGCCGCGCGCAGATCACGGCCGTTTCTTCTTTTTACGAATCGGCCGCTGCCCACGGTGCCGAGGGGCCCGCATATCTGAACGTCGCCGCGGCACTGCGCTGGGAGGACGATGCGGAGGCGTTCAAGCATTTCGCGCGCGACGTGGAGCTGGCCGTCGGACGCGCGCGAGCGAGCGCACGGCTTGCCGCGCGGCCGATCGACGTCGATTTGCTCGTCTTCGACGGGACGGTGGTCCAGCCGCACCTCGAGCGCCGGCCGTACAACGTTGCGCCGCTGCACGAGATCGCTCCGCACGTCGTCGGCGCACCGATCGACGGCGCCGTGCGCCGGAGAGAACGCGGGCTGCGCTTCGATACCGACCGCCAATCCGAGGCGCCCGAGGTGCGGCTTTCGCTCGATCGCGCGGGCGTCTCGCGCGTGCGGCGCATCGTCCATCTCGAACTCGACGGGCGCGCGCAAGTGTACAACGGCGAGTTTACGATGGTCGCCGATCTCGCGCCCGACCGGTCGGGCGTCCACATGTCGCGGTTCACCGAGATTCTGGAGGAGGCGACGCTCGACGTGCTCGCGCGCGACGCGCAACCGGCTCGAATCGAGCGGCTGACCGAGGCGATCGCGCGCGAGATCGTGCAAAGCCAGCGGGCGCTGCGCGCGGACGTGCGGCTGCGCGCCGAGTTCGGGCTCGAGCGCTGGACGCCGGTAAGCGGCAAACGCGGCGAGGAGACGTATACGCTCGTCGGCATTGCTCACGCCGACGAATCGGGGACGCGCCGTGTCGTCGGCGTCGAGGCCGAGGGCATGACGGCGTGTCCATGCGCGCAGGCGATGGTGCGCGAGCACGCGCTTGGTGAGCTGCGGGAAGCGGGATTCAGCGCCGCGGACGCGGCGCGGGCCCTCGACGCGCTGCCGGTTGCCACGCATAATCAGCGCGGGCGAGGCGCGATTCTACTGGGGGTCGAGGACGTCCATGCCGGCCTCATACGCGCCGAAGACCTCGTCGAGATCGTCGAGAACTCGATGTCGAGCGAGACGTACGACCTACTCAAACGTCCCGACGAATTCTTCATCGTCAACAAGGCGCACCACAATCCGCGCTTCGTCGAAGACGTCGTGCGCGGCATCTTGGCGCGCGCGCTCGAGGTGTACGCCGACCTCGGCGACGAGACGTTCGTCTTCGCCGGTCAAGTCAACGAAGAATCGATTCACAAGCACGATGCTTTCGCCGAAGGCTTCGGTTCGTTCGGCGAATTGCGCGAGGAACTCCGTACCGGCGCCTACGTTGCCAAGACCGATCTCGCGAAATGGCTTCGAACGCGGCCGTCCCCGGTGCTCACTCAAGTGCGATCGTAGGTTGCCTTCGCGGTTTCGAGCGCGGCGATCCGCGCTCGCAGCGACGGATGCGAGGCGAAGAAGAGCTCGTACCACGACGGCGGATCCTCGTCGGCGAGATTCTGGTCGCGCAGACGGCGAAAGGCGGCGACGCCCGCGGCCGGATCGCCCGTGGCCTGAAGCGCGAAACGATCGGCCGCCCATTCACGCGAGCGGACGAAAGCCAAGAGCAACGGGCGCAGCGCTTGGGTTGCGACGAGCATGATTGCGTAGATGCGCGCGACGAGCAGCGGCTGCTTGGCGAGCTCTTCGCGCTCCTGCTTCGAGGGCACGGCGTTAGCCGCGAGAAACAGCGCCACGACCAACGCCTCGCCCAGCGCGATGATGCGCCATGTGTCCTTGTTGACGTAATGCCCGAGCTCGTGCGCGACGACGAACTCCGTTTCGGGCTCCGGAAAGGCTTCGATGAGCGTGTCGCCCAGCACGATTCGATGCGTTTGTCCGATGCCGGTGACGAACGCGTTTGCCTTGCGAGTCTGACGACTCATGTCCATTCGCAGAATCGCTGCGTCGCCGACGCCGAACCGCGACGCCAGCCGGCGTAACCGGCGCTCCAGCGATCCCTCGACCGGCTCGAACTTATTGAAGAGCGGCAAGACGTAGAGCGGTACGACGACGTTTGCGGCGACGAAGAGCGGAAAGCATCCTGCGCTCGCAAGCCAGGGCCAACGCCGCGGCGCGTGCCGCACCGCAATCCCCAGCAAGGATGCGAGAAATGCCGAAAGCGCCGCGCCCAGCAGCGTGCTCTTCGCATATTCGCTCAGCCAGGCACGGCGGGTCTGATCGGTGAGGCCGAAGCGCCGTTCCAGCGCGTAACCTTGAACGAAGGAGAGGGGCAGATCGGCAACCGCCGCGGCGATGGAGAGCGGAGCGAAGAAGAGCGCCGGACGAAGCCATGCGGGTGCGCGGCTCGTCGTGCGGTCGAGCGAGCGCGCGAGCGGTCCGTAGGCGAAGGCGCAGAAGCCGATCGCAGAGCGCAGCGTGTCGGCGACCTCCAGCCTGCGGCGGATGCGCGCATAGGCCTGCGCGTCCTTGACCCGCGGCGGCAACGGTTCGCGCCATTCGCGCAGCGCTTGCATGGCGCGCACGGCCGCGTATCCCAGCGCGATTCCGCTGCCCAAACCGAGCAGCGTCGTGCGTAAAAGGTCGGCAGCAGGCCGCTTCATTCTACCCCTTCTCAACCAACGAAATCGTTTCTTTCGGCTTTGGATGGGCCGCGATGGACGCGAGCAGGCGCTCGGCCAAATCGTTGCAGATGGGATCGTCGAGCTGCTCGATGCGGCCCTCGTCGGCGAGCGTGGCCTTCGCCGGATCGATTGGGATCCGGGCCAGCACGGGCGCGTGCGCGAGCTCGGCCACGCGCTGCGCATACGACGGACCGAAGATCTCGTAACGCGCACCCGTGTCGCCGGCGACGAAGTACGACATGTTTTCGACGACGCCCAAGATCGGTTTTTTCAATTGATGAATGAGGTTCGCCGCTTTACGAACGATCATCGTGGCGAGTGCTTGCGGCATCGTGACGAGGACGACCCCATCGATCGACAAGGACTGCAAAACCGTCAGCGGCGCGTCGGAAGTACCGGGCGGCAAGTCAACGAGCAAAAAGTCGAGCTCACTCCACAGAACCTGTTCGTAGAACTGCCGGATGACGCCGGCGACGATCGGTCCACGCCAGATCATCGCGGTGTCCTCGTCATCGCTGAGCAGGTTCGAGCTGACGATTTCGATTGCGCTGCGTGAGACCGCGGGCGTAATGAGCGGCTGTGGCCGGCCCTGCGCGGTCGTCTTGACCGGATCGGGGGCGATCGCGAGCGGTTCGCGCAGCCCGAAGAGCTTTGGAATCGACGGGCCGGTAATGTCGGCGTCGAGAATTCCGACGCGGTAGTGTCGCCGCCGCAGCCCGATTGCGATCATTGCGGTGACGAGCGATTTGCCGACGCCCCCTTTCCCGGACATGATCGGGACGGTGTGAGCGATCTTCGCAAGACCGGTGAAGTTGCCCGGCGCGCGCCGAGCTGGGCGCCGATCCTCGTCGGCGATGGGCGGCACGGAGCCCGTCGCTCGCGCCGTTCGCAGAGCGGCCAGGATCGGCTCGATCCGCAGGCCGTGCGCGCGCGCGCCTTCTTCGACCGTTTCGTACTTGCTGACGCCGCAGCCGCTGCATCCCAGTCCGAAGGCGTTCATCACCCCGGCGGCGACGGGAAGCTGCGCCACGAGTTCCTTGATGTTGGTCTGCGGGGTGATCTCCGCTTCGATTGGGGGCATGGCTTCTCCGTAGAACCTGCGAATCGCGCCGGCGTATGCAGCTTATCGAACGCGCTCGCGCCGTCCTCGCCGGCGGCTGCGACTCACCCGTGCGCTCGGCGTGGAGCGTCGGCGCGCCAATGTTCCTCCAAGCCGCCGCCGACGGTCCGTACGCCTACGACCAGGAAGGGCGCCGCTACGTCGATTACATCATGGCGTACGGTCCGCTGCTCTTCGGCCACACGCATCCCGCGTTGGTGACGAAGCTCGATTCGCTTGCGCGACACGGTTTCGTCTGGGGCTCGACGCACTCCGAAGAAGTGCGCCTCGCGGAGCGCATTCGCGGGCATCTGTCCTCGATGGAACGCATGCGCTTCGTCACGAGCGGAACCGAAGCGATGATGAGCGCGATTCGCGTCGCTCGCGCTTTCACGGGGCGGCGGCGCGTGGCGAAGTTTGCCGGGAACTACCACGGTCACTTCGACGTTGCGCTGCTCGAGGCCGGCGCGTCGGCGGGCGGCGCCGGCCGTGGCGGAATCACCGGCGGCGTGCGGCGGGAGGTGGCGATTGCTCGCTACAACGATCTCGCCTCGCTCGACGCCGCGGCGGCGGGAATCGAAGGCGACATAGCGGCGATCGTCGTCGAGCCGATCGCCGCGAACATGGGTTTCGTGCCGCCCGCGGAGGGGTTTTTGGCGGGCTTGCGCGAGCGCGCGAGCGCTTGGGGCGCGCTCCTGGTCTTCGACGAGGTGATTACCTGGTTGCGCTTCGGCCTGCACGGCGCGCAAGGAAGAACGGGCGTGATGCCGGATCTGTCGGCGCTGGGAAAGATCATGGGCGGCGGCGTGCCGATCGCAGCCTTCGGCGGACGCCGCGAGGTGATGGAGACGCTGGCGCCCGTTGGGCAAACGTTTACGGGCGGCACGCACGGCGGTAACCCATTCTGCGTCGCCATGGCCCATCGCGTTCTCGATCTGCTCGAGGCGCATCCCGAATACTACGCCGCAATGGAGAGCGTCGCCAAGCGCCTCGCAACAGGCATTCGCGCGATCTTCGCGCGGCGCGGCTTGCCGTACGCGGTCGTGCAAGCCGAGTCGATCGTCGATTTCAAATTCCGCGCGGGCGCACCGGGCAGAAACTACGACGACGCGCGCGCCGCCGATGCGGCGGCGTATGCGCGGTACTACCGCGCCATGCTGCAACGCGGCATCTTGCTGCCGCCGTCGCAGAATGAGGTGATGTTCGTTTCGACCGCGCACACGGCGGCGCACGTCGATGAAACCCTCGCCGCCATCGACGATTCGCTGGAGGGCTATCTCGGGCTGCCGGGAACCTCGCACGACTCGAACGCAACGTCGTAGATTCCCAGGCCGGGGGCTTTCGGAGAGAGCTGCAGGTTATGCTGCCCAAACTGCGCGTTCATAATGACATCGTAGGCGCGTGGCGCATTCACCTCGACGAATGAGTTGCCGCGGTCGTCGTACTGCAAGTCCTTTCCGGCATCGCTCTTGGCGACCGGTTTGCCGTCCTGCGCTACGTCCACGCGAACCGGCCCGCCGTTCTCCGGCTTCAAAACCGTGTCGACCTGGATCGCGTGGTAGCGCAGCACGAGGAAACCGTCGCTCTCACCCGAGATTGCGGCCTCGGGCGTCATCCGCCAGTACCCCTGGAGGTAGAGCGCTCCGTCCTGCGGGTTCGCGACGCCATCGACGTAGTCGGCCTCGCGCATCGAGTCGTTCGAAGGCGATGAGTCCGCAATCCCGCGCCGGCCGACGAGAATTTCGTGCGTCATCGGATAACATACGGCTCCCGGCTCGTCGTAGCTATCTTGGGGAAGCAACGCCATGACCGGCGGAAACGTCAGATGCGGATCGGCCGCCTTCAGCAGCGTTTGAATCCGTGCTTCCGTTTGCTGATATCCGCCCTCTCCCTCGAAGCTCTCGACGAGTCTGCCTTGCTGATCGTAGAGGTACTCGTGAGGCCATTCGCTGTTCTCGTAGCGCTTCCAAATGGCAAACTTGTCGTCCAGCACGATCGGCCAGGACACGTCGAGCCGTTTGGCCGCCGCGGCGACGTTCGCGCGCAGTCCGGAAAAGTCGAACTCGGGCGTATGGACGCCGACAATGACGAGACCCTTGTCGTGGTAGCGCCGATACCATTCGCGCAAGTATGGAAGCGTGCGAAGGCAGTTGATGCACGTGTATTCCCAAAAGTCGACGAGCACGACTTTCCCTTGCAGCTGCGAGGGTTTGAGCGGATCGCTATTGAGCCATCCGCTTCCTCCGTCGAACCCCGGCATCAGCGCGGCGTTCGCACTGCCCGCGATCGGCCGGAGCGCGAAACAGAGCAAAAGGGCGGCCGGGCACAGCGAGCGGCACATCTGAAAGAAAGACATACGTGCCGCCGGATCAGTCTCGCGCCGGGGCCGGATAGACGGCGGGGCTGCGCAGCCCGTTTGCGTCGACGCTGCGCACGCCCAGGACGTAGTCGTCCTTGGAAACCGGTACGGTTGCTTCGGTAACCGCGCCGACGTTTTTCGCGTTTTGCCACTGCGGCGCATCGGTAGCGCGCCAGAGGACCTCGTATGAAACGGCGTCGGCGGCCGGTTTCCAACGAAGCGTCGAATCGTATCCGAGGCGTTGCAGAACCAGTTGCGCGTCGCCCGGCGGGGCCGGTCCGAGCGCGAGCGTCGCCAGCGACGCTACGTTGGCTTGCGTGGCCCGCTGCAAATACTGCGGATCGACGTATTGGGGAAGATCGCCGTACTGAACGCCGTTTTCGACTCGAACGTCCTGATGCTGGTGCGTGAAGTTTTCATGCGCTTCCACGAACCGAATCGCGGCCGCGTAGCCGGCATCTTGGAACGATTGCTGGTCTCCGCCGCGCAGAAAGCGGTCCGAACGGAAGATTTGCCGGACCTCGAATCCGGGCAGGTAGACCGGAACGAGCTCGGCGATGAAGCGCGAGAGCTCACGTGACGGCGAGTCGTTCTCGGAACCGACGAGGTTGACGCGAGCGATGTCGGCGCCGGCGGGGATCGCTTCGCTAAACACGCGGATGGAATTCGGTTCCGACGCGCCGTCTCCGCCGACCGAATTGCCGACGATGTCGTTGTTCAAAACGGCCAAGATCGGCACGTGGCGAGCCGCCTGCTCGCGCGCGAAGTGATTCGAGCCCCATAGGCCCAGCTCTTCACCGTCGAAACACGCAAAGACGATCGTGCCTCGGAAGCGCGAAGCGGCCATCACGCGCGCCGCCTCCAAAACAGCGGCGACGCTGGAGGCGTTGTCGTCCGCTCCCGGAGCGGTTCCCACACCGTCGGTGCAGCGGCCGTCGCAATCGTCGTAGTGGCTCGACATGACGTAAACGCGTCCCGGTTCGCTCCCGCGCAGCGTCGCGATGACGCTCGATTCGAGGACCGCGCGCGGCGTTTTCGGCGTCTTGGGCTGGACGAACGTATCGAGGACGACGCTCATGCGGCCGCCTGCCGTTGCGGCGATGGTCGTGAATTGCGCCGCGATCCAATCGCGCGCGCCGAACACGCCGCGATCGCGGGTCGAGCTGCGCTCCGAAAAGTCGTTGCGCGTACCGAATGCTACGAGCCGATCGACGCTTGCTTTCAAGCGATCGGGCCGTACGCTTGCGACCATGCCGGCGATCGGTGGATACGGCGGAAGCGGCGGCAGCGTTGCGGCGGGACCGATCGCGCCCAAAAGAAGCGCGCCGGCGAGGACAGGCATCTTCATGTCCAAAGGTTGTACGAAGCGGGCGCCGGCTCCTGATCGTCGTGCCGGTACCTGCCGAGGGTGACGACCGTACCGTCTCCCGGCTTGCTGCGCACCTCGAGAAAATCGGTGCAGCGCTGCATGATGGCAAACCCGCGTCCCGCCTCGGCCGTCGCACTGGGGAAGGCGACTCGCTCCTTCGAAGGCGCGGCAAAGCCGCAGCCGCGGTCACAGACGCTGGCGACCACCGAATCCCCTTCGATACGGACGTGGATCTCGATCGGCTGCTCGGTGTGGGCGTGCGCGATCGCATTTGCGACTGCTTCGCCCAAGGCGAAGAGCAGGGACTCGGCGTCGCGCTTTGCGAGGTGGTGAAGTCCGGCAAACCTGGAAAACGCATGCCGCGCGGTGGCGGCGAAGCGAGGCAGCGGTGGAATGTCGAGGCGAAGAACGTTCATGGCAATTGAGTGACACCGAGAATTTTCCGTTCCGGAGCGGCTCCAAACCGGCGGTCTACGTCCTGCGCTGCCGCGACGGATCGCTGTACACGGGTGCGACCAACGATCTCCCTCGGCGTCTAGCCGCGCATCGGCGCGGTCGAGGGGCGAAATATACGAGCGGCCGTCTGCCGGTGGCATTAGTCGCATGGTGGCATCCGCCGAGTTTCAGCGCCGCGCTCTCCCAGGAGGCGCGTTTCAAGCGTCTGCGGCGTCCGGCGAAGCTCGCTCTGCTGCGTGCCGCGACGGCCTTCGGCTGCGTCGTGCACTTACGGGCGATTGCAAGCCCCGCGGCTAGCTTCTTGCCGCGGTCGCGTACGCGACGCGCGTGATCGCGTGAATGGCCTCGTAGTCGGCCGCGAAGTCAAAGGCGTCCGCGGTCATGATCGTCAAGATGAAGGGTGAGTCGCCGTAAGGCTCGACGATCGCGATGTCGTTGAGCGTTCCTGCGATCTCGCCGGTCTTGTTTGCGACCGGCGTTCCCCTGGGCAACGCCGCGGGAATTCCGTCGCGATCGGTCTGGCCCAGCAAGATGCCGATCATCGTCCGGCAATGCTGCGAAGAGACGAGCGTCCTCTCCCCCTCCCGCGAACCGCGCTCGACGAGGTAGAGCAGCCGGGCCATATCGGCCGGCGTCGAGACGTTGTCGTTGTGGTGAACGATCGCGGAGTAATCGAGAAACTGTCGGGCGAGACGGGTTCGATGCATGCCCGCCCGCTTGCCGACGGCGTTGATCAATTCCGGGCCGAAGTGCGCGATCAGCAGGTTCGCCGCGGTGTTGTCGCTGAGCTGAATCATCGGAACGATCAACTCGTGCACCGTAAAGCGTTCGCCGTCGGAAGCATGGTCCATGAAATCGGAGCCGCCGATGAGTTCGCTCTCGCGGAAGGTGATTTTCTCGCCGAGAACCCCGGGCCGTTCCTCTTCCATGACATAGGCCGTGGTCATGATCAGCACTTTGATGATGGATGCCGTCGGAAAGCGTTCCGATGCATCGAACGCAACCAGCGGCGGTCCGGCCGCCAACGTGCGGGCGTAGACGCCGATTCTCCCCGGCATTCGCTGCGCGATCGCGCGGACTTTCCGGCTCGGCGTCGCTGCCGGCGCGGGCGACGCAATGATTGCCGCGGCGGCCGAACTCAAAAAAGCGAGGCGTTTCACGATCCGGTCCCTTGATAATGATGCAAGCCGACGAGCCAAAACGCATAGGCGGCGCCCAGCCATGCCAGGCCGATCGCCGGCGTGAGCAACCCGACCGCCGGGCTCAGATGGAGTCCCGTTTCAGCTTTCTGGAGAAAGAACGTTGCCGGAAAGTAGTTCATGAACGCAAAGGGAAGGATGAAGGCCAAGACGATCCGCACGCCGCGCGTGTAGATGCTGATGGGATAGCGAGTGAAATCTTGTTCGAGCGACATGACGACCCAGCGCAACGTGTCGATGCGAATGAACCAGAACGAGCAAGTCGCCACGGCCAAAGATATACCCAAGTCGATGAGCGCTCCACCGGCGATTACCAGGGGCACGAAGATGACGAAGATCCAGTCGACGCGCACGTTCGCCGCGACCGTCGCAGCGGCGAGCGTGGCGATCGCCAAAATCAAGCCGTCCGGGACGATTTGCTGCGGCACCGTCAGCATTTGAAACAACGCGTCGAGCGGGCGCACCAGGAAGCGGTCGAAGCGGCCTTCGCGGACGTACTCGGGGACGCTAACCACGGTGAAGAAGAGCGTGTTGTGCAGCTCGTGCCCGGCCATCCACAGCGCGTAGAGGAAGAACATCTCGCGAAAGTCCCAGCCGTTCATCGAGGGAAACTGCCGCATGGTCACGTAGAGCGCGCCCAGCGCGACGCCGTGATAGACGATCGTGAAAACGAACCACATCACGAAGTTCGCGCGATATTCGAGCAGCGTCAGCAGATTGATTCGCCAATATTCTACGTAGGCTCTAAACGTGAGCGCGGCCTCCCTGGGCGGCCTTCGCTTTCCGCTAGCGCGGCCGCCATCGAGGCCGCGTTCGTCCGTCGCGACAAAACGCCCCTGCCCACGGGGTCCGTCTGCGAGATATGAAGCGCTTCGGCGTGCCGATGCGAGTGCCCGTGCGAGGGCCTTTCCGCTTGGACCTCACGGTTGACGCATTACGCCGGCTGGCGAGCAATGCCGTCGATGTCGTCGCGCAGGACGGGACCTTCTACCGCGCGCTCGGCGCCGGTCGCGACACGCAGATAATAGCGGTGCGCGCGCGCGATCGCGATTCGATCGAGCTGCGCGCGACCGGACCCGACGCGGCGCGCTGGCTCCCGCTCGTCGATCGTATGCTGGGAACGCAGGTCGATCTGGCGCAATGGTACGTGCGCAGCCGGCGCGTCGCATGGTTGGCGCCGATGGCCGCCGCGTTGCGCGGACTCAAGCCGCCGCGTTATCCGACGCTGTGGGAAGCGTGCGCGCACGCGATCCTCTTCCAGCAAATCTCGATTCACGCCGCGGCGGCGATCATGCGCCGTGCCGTCGAGCTACTCGGCGAATCGCGCAGGGTCGGGAGCATCCGCTGCCGTGCGTTTCCACCGGCGGAACGCTGGCTCGACGCGAGCGATGCGATGCTGCGCGGCGCCGGCATCTCGGTCAACAAGGTAGCCCATATTCGCGCCGCCGCGTCGGCCGTTTGCGGCGGGGCGCTCGTGGAAGCCGAGCTCGAGCGGCTGTCGACGGAGGAGGTTGCGCGACGGTTGCGCACGGTTCGCGGCATCGGGGCGTGGAGCGCTTCGGTGATATTGCTACGAGGCCTCGGCCGCCTCGACGCCTTTCCGCTGCGCGATTCCGGGGTCGCCCGTTCGCTGTCGTCGCTCGCCGGCGGCGCAATCGTCGATCAAGCCGCGCTGCTCGACGAGCTGGGCGACGTGCGCGGGATGCTCTACTATCACCTCCTGCTGGGCCGGATGCGCAACCTTGTGAGCCGTTGAGCGGTCCAACGTGCGTGGCCGCTCTTTCACTCGACTCGCCCGTCTTCGAAGTGATCCGTGCCGCCCAACGCGCGCACGCCGATCACGGTTGGCTCGATACCTATTATTCGTTTAGCTTTGCCGACTACCAGGATCCGGCCAATCTCAACTGGGGCGCGCTGCGCGTCTTCAACGACGACACCATCGCCCCGGGCGCCGGATTTCCGGAGCACGCGCATCGGGAGATGGAGATCGTCACGTACGTCCTTTCGGGCGAGCTTGCCCATCGTGACAGCATGGGCAATCACGGCATCGTCGCCGCCGGCGGCGTTCAGTTCATGAGCGCCGGCACCGGCGTGCGGCACAGCGAGTTCAACGCCAGCTCGACGCAGCCGCTGCACCTCGTTCAAATGTGGGTGATCCCCGGCCGGTCCGGCACGGAGCCGTCCTACGGGGAAATGGCCTTCGCGATCGAACAGCGTCGCAATCGTTGGCTCGAGGTCGTTTCGGGCGAGCCGGCCGTGACCGCGCCGATCCGCATCACTCAAGCCGCTACCCTTCGCGTCGCGCGCTTGGAGGGAAGCTCGGTCGCCGCCGTTTTTGCGCCGCGGCGCTACGGCTTCCTCTTTGTCGCTCGCGGGGACGTCACGGCCGGCGGCCAGGCGCTGCGCGCCGGTGACGCGGTCCGATGCTACGGCCTGCCGCGCCTCGAGATCGCAGGCACCGCCGAACTGGTTTGCTGGGATCTACCCCCCTTGAATGACGATGCGGCTTGACGCCGCTCGCCAGACCAGCACCGAGAGAACGGCGAAGAGCGCGAGCCATGCCAACTGCGCCCCGATGCTCGCGGCCCATTGCGATGATGGGATCACGCCCACGTAGATGAGCAGCGGCGTGGAGTAAATCGCCGCAAACGGCAATGCAAAGACGATCCGCCCGAGAACGCCGGGGAAGAGCGTCAGCGGTATGATCTGCCCCGAGAGCAGATCGGAGACCCAACGGACGATGAGCTGTGCTGCGAAGGTTTCGAGCGTCCAAAACGCGACGCAGTTCATGAGGAAGTTCAAGAAGAAGTTGACGCCGTAGCCCACCGCTAACGCAAGCAAAAAGGCCGCAAAGACGGCGGGAGAAGGCACGTCGATGCGCACGAGCAGCAGCGCGAAGAGCAATGAGGGGACGACGAGCAATGCATGAAGCAGCGTCTGTCCGGCGCCGTCGCTGAAGAAATAGAGCGGGACGCTGATCGGCTTCATGAGATCGGCCGCGATCGTGCCTTCGCGCAGCTTCTCGCGAATGAGCCGGGTCCCGTCGACTTCCAAGATCAGCGACATGAGCATCGCGACCGTAGCGTAGGTGATCATGCTGTGAAGCGGCAGGTTCAGCGGCGCTGCGTTTTGCGCGTAGAGTGCGGTCCAAAGCGCGCGCAGAATGTAGACCCGCAAGATCAGCGATCCGATCTCGGTTAATACTTCCATCCGGTACGTCGCTTCGCGCGAGAACGCCTTTCGCGCGAATTGGACGTAAGGCGCGACGTTCGTGCGTCAGCCGCCTTTCTGTCGTTTGATGGCCTGCCGGCGACGCGCTTCCATCTCTTCTAACTCGAGCATCATCACGTCGACGACCTTGTCGACCTGTGTCGCTTGCGTCGGGGGCGGCTCCTCCCCCGATCGGCGCCGTGGCACCGGCTTGACGTTGCGGTGCTCCTCCAGAGCCGTGTCCTGTGCGTGAGTCTTGCGCAGGAACTTCGCGTAGGTCTCGGCGGCGCGGGCGGGCACGTCGTCGCCCGGTTCGAGATTGAAGACGTCGGCATAAAAGTCGACGGCGGCGTGGATCTCGCGCGCCCTCTCCGGCGGCGCGATCGTCGCGGGATCGCCATACGCGATGTGAAGCATCGGCACGCTCGCGCCCGCCTCCACGCGCGCTTTGACGTGAACGACTCCCTGCAGGGCCACGCCGCTGCCGTCTTCGAGCTTTGCGCCGTTGAAAACCCGCGCTCCGCCGGCGACGAAACAGCCGTTGCCGATCGTCGCGCCGGCGACGTACGCGTGCGGCCCCACGATGCAACGGTCTCCGACCGAGAGTGGGTATTGCAATACGCTGCCCCCGCTGGCCCGCAGCACCGCGTTTTCCATGACCACGGTGTGCGCTCCGATCGAGACCGGTGCGCCCTCGGCCGTAATGACGGCGCCGTGCAGTACCGCCGACTCGGCGCCGATCGTCACGTCCCCGCTGATCGTTGCGGTCGGCGCGACATACGCGCTGGAGTGGATTTTTGGTCGCTTCGTTGCGCTCGACAAGATCACTGCGCGTCCTCCTCCGCTTGGCGTCCGTAGCCTTCGACGTAGATTCGCCGGATGACCGATTCGAGATCCGGCTCTTCGAGGCTTACGTCTTCGACGCGGTATCGTTCGCTCGCTTGCCGGGCCAGGAGGTCGGCGCGCTGCAGGTTGCGGTCGAAGCGAAAACGCGCGCTCGAATCCTCGACGCTCTCGAGCTGCGCGCCGTCGAGCTGCGGGCGCTCGATCGGCTCGCTGAAGCGCACGATCAGCGTCCGGAATCGTCCGTACTCGCTCTTGATGCGCTCGATGTCGCCGTCGTAGATCAGCGTGCCCCGGTCGATCAGGATGATACGGCGGCAGAGGCGCTCGACGTCGGCCAGGTCGTGTGTGGCCAGAACGATCGTCGCGCCGCGCTCGGCGTTGATCCGTGCGATGAAGGCTCGGATCGCCTCCTTGGCGACGACGTCGAGTCCGATCGTCGGTTCGTCGAGATAGACGATCTGCGGACCGTGCAGCAGCGCCGCGGCGAAGTCGCCGCGCATGCGCTGTCCCAGCGAGAGCTGACGCACCGGCGTTCGCAGGAAGCTCGTCATGTCGAGGATCTCCACGAACTCGTCGAGATTACGCCGGTACCGGTCGCGCGCAACGCCGTAGATCGCGCGTAGCAGCTCGAAGGACTCGATCAGGGGCAGGTCCCAATAGAGCTGGCTTCGCTGGCCGAAGACGACGCCGATGTTGCGGGCGTTCTCTTTGCGCTGCTTCCAAGGGACGAGGCCCGCGACGCGAACCTCGCCGGAGGTCGGAACGAGGATTCCCGTCAGCATCTTGATCGTGGTCGACTTGCCCGCGCCGTTGGGGCCGATGTATCCGACCAGCTCGCCCGGTTCGAGTCCGAAGGTAACGTCGCCGACGGCCAGGCGGTCTTCGTAGTCATGGGAGAAAAACGAGCGCAGCCCACCGAGGATTCCCGGCGTGCGTTTGCGGGTGCGAAAGACTTTGCGCAAATCGCGCGTCTCTACGATCGGCAGGACCCGACGGTTCGGCGCTGCGTACTTCTTCTCCGGTGATAGTAGCGCTCTCGAACGAATACGGATCGGGTGCCCTCGAGATCGCCGCACTGGTTGCCGGCGAGCTCGGCTACGAGTACGTGGATCAGCAGCTCCCGGTGGTGGTGGCCAAGCGCTTGCGCGTGACGCCCCAGGCCGTCGAAGCAAACGAAGACGCGGCGCCGACGCTCGGGGAGCGCTTCTTGAGCGGACTCGAGCGGGCAACGCCCGAGCTCGCCGAGGCATCGGCCGCCGAGCCGTTCGACGAAGAGCTGCTTCGCGCGGTCCAAGAAGCGGTGCGCGAGTACGCCGCGCACGGGAACGTCGTCATCGTTGGACGCGGCGCTTCCGCGATTCTCGGCCCGCGTCCCGACGTACTACGCGTCTTCGCCCACGCGCCGCGCGAGTGGCGAATCGCTCGCATCGTCGAGACGGCGCGAACTCGTCGCGAGATTGCCGAGGCCGAGGTGGACCGCGTCGACAAGGCCCGCAGTGCCTATCTTCGCGACTGGTACTCGTTGACGTTCGGCGATCCGCAGAACTACGATCTGTGCGTCGACACGTCGCGATTGGGCGTCGCGGAGTGCGCCGCGCTCATCGTAGCGGCAACCCGTGCGCGAGAATCTTTCTCCTTCTGAGGCGGCCGAAGGTCGCAGCGCGCGGGGCGCTTCGATCTTCACCGCATTGCTGTATCGCGACTTCCGTTTGCTGTGGCTCGGTCTGCTCATCTCGAATTTGGGCACGTGGATGCAGTTTACCGCGATGGGATTTTTCGTTGCCCGCATGGCGGGCTCGCAGCACGAGGCCGCGCTCGATCTCGGCATCCTGGGTGCGGCGCGAGCGATTCCCGTCTTGCTCCTTTCGCCGTTGGCGGGCATCGTGGCGGATCATCTCCCGCGTCGCCGCGTTCTCTTCGTAACGAACTCCACGATGGCGCTCGCGGCGCTCTTGTTGGCGCTGCTCGCAACCGCGCACCGGCTGGAGATGATCGGCCTCGTGCTGATCTCAGCCTTGAACTCCGCGGCGAACGGATTCGATTCGCCGACGCGACAAAGCTGGGTCCCGCTGCTCGTGGATCGCGAGTACGTCGGCAATGCCGTCGGCCTCAACTCGGTCGCTTTCAACGCGCCCGCCGTCATCGGTCCCGCGCTGGCCGGATTGCTGATCGTCTGGTTCGGCGTTTCCGGGGCGTTCTATTTCAATGCCGCCGCAACGCTGGCGGTCGTCGTCGCGGTGATGATGATGCATCCGTCGCCGCCCTCGGCTACGCAACGGGAACCGACGCTGCGCGCGATGCGCCACGGCATTGCCTTCATCGTGCGCCATCCGGCGCTGCGTTGGATCGTCTTCGCGCAGTTCGTGACCGCGCTGCTGACGCGGCCCTACGGTCAACTCGTTCCGGCGATGGCGGTCAACGTCTTGCACTCGGGAGCCCGCGGACTCGGCTGGTCGGTCTCGGCGATCGGCGCCGGCGGTTTCGGCGGGGCGCTCGTAACCGCGTACTTCGCGCAGCGCGAGCGGCGATCGCGGCTCTGGCTGCAGTCGGGCCTGACGATGTCGCTCGGGGTGCTGGCGCTGGCGTTCGTCCCGGCGCTCGCGGCGGCGCTGCCGGTGCTCTTCGCGATCGGCGTCGGAACCCTGGCGCAACTGGGCGCGACCAATACCTTGATTCAAACGCTCTCGCCCGACGACGTCCGGGGTCGCGCGCTCTCGATCTACACGATGATCGCGATCGGGGTCGTGCCGCTCGGCGCGCTCGTCGACGGCGCGATCGCGTCGGTCATTGGGCTGCGCGCGACGTTTGCGCTGGCCGGCGTGGTCTGCGCGGTGATCTTTCTCGGCATTTGGGTGCTGCGTCCGGTCGTTCGTACCGTATGAAAGAAGCGAGCCGCGAAGGTATCGCGACTCGCTAAAATTCCGCCAAATTCTGGCGGAATTACGAAGGCTCGAGGTTAAGCCGCCGCTTTTTTGCGTCGGGTGGCTTTACGCGCCTTGCGAGCACCTTTACGTGCGGCCTTCCGAACCTTGCGGCCGGCTTTGCGCGTACGTTTGCGTGTCTTGCGCGCGACCTTGCGCACAGCCTTGCGAACCTTGCGACCGACTTTGCGCGCAGCCTTGCGAACTTTGCGCCTCTTCGGTGCCGCCGCTGCTGCCGCGGCCTTCTTTTTACGTTTGACTGCCATTGGCTGTCGAGTCATCCTTTCTCCGGTCGAGCTACCGACCAGGGGTGTTGCCTACCTTATACAGTATTACGCGCCTCAATGCAAGTTTTTGCCGATGACGGTGCGCGCATCGATGTGCGCGTCGATGGAGCGGAACGCGAGTCTGCAGTCGTACTCATACATGGTTTCCCGTTGACGCGCGCGATTTGGGAAGCGCAAGGCGACGTGCTCGCGCGGGCGCACTTCGTGCTTCTTCCCGACTTGCGCGGTGCCGGATCGTCGAGCGTTCCGGACGGCCCGTATCTCATGGAGAGGCATGCCGCCGACATCGCGGCGGCGCTCGATTCCCTCGGTATTGCGCGCGC
>JASHOM010000085.1 GCA_030041115.1 Vulcanimicrobiota bacterium
CTGGCGTCGCTCAAAGCCGCGCACGACCAGGGCATCTCGGATCCAAAGATTCCCGTCGCTTCGAAGGTGAACATCGACTCGGAGCTCTTGCAGGCGTACCTCGCGAACGGCGACACGGCCGACGCGCAAGCCACCGCGGCGCAAATCAAGCAGCTCGATCCGAACAGTGCCGCGGGCGCGCGGGCCATGGCCGCGAGCATGATCAAGGCGGGCAACGCTGCCGTCGATGCCAAGGACACGACCACCGCGCTCGCCGACTTCGATCAAGCCGCGGCCGCGGGCGATCCCGAGATCGCCGTCACAGCCGATACCCTCGCCGCGTTTGCTATAGCGCGCAGCGCCAAGCCGGATTACAAGCGGATGGAAGCTTATGCGGAGAAGGCGTTGGCCGTCAAGCCGAACGACGCGGCGGCGAACTTCGCCGAGGGGATTGCGCTAACCGGGCAATGGGCCTCTAGTCACGACGATACGACCAAGAAACGGGCGGCGGACGCGCTCAACAAGGCGGATCAACAAGCCAAGGCGGAGGGAAACATCGGACTCTCGCTGCAAATCGAGTCGTTCATCCAAAAGAATCTCAACGCAAGCGCCGCCGGCCAGTCGGGAGGCGGCAGCTAACGCTACCAGGACTTTAGACCGGGCTGGGCCAATGGCTCGCCCTCACGGGGCGGGCGGCCGCCGTAAAAAAATCGCTAGTGGAGGGTGGTAGAACACCGTGTTTTCGGGATTTATGGGTCTCATGCGGCAGGGCGGCTGGGATATGTGGCTGCTGCTGCTCATTTCGGTCGTCGGTCTTGCCGTCGTCATCGAGCGGCTGGTCTTCTTTCAGATGCAACATGCCGATACGAAGGGTCTGCTGCGTCAGATCGGGACGAAAGTCTCCGCCGACGACCTCAACGGCGCCATCGAAATTTGCAAGAAGAACCGCGGCATGCTCCCGCGGATCCTCGAGTTTGGACTTCGCCGTGGTGAGAAGAATCGCGCCGACATCACCGACGCGCTTTCGATCGCGCTCATGGAGCATCTCAACTCGCTCGAACGGAATCTGGCGATCATCGGCACCATCGCCGTCATCGCTCCCTTCGTCGGTCTCTTCGGGACGGTGCTGGGCATCATCCGCGCCTTCCAAGACATCGCTTTGAAGGGCAACTCGACGCCGGCGGTCGTCGCGGCAGGCGTCTCCGAGGCGCTCATCACCACGGCCACGGGTCTGATCATCGCGGTCATCGCGGTCGTGTTCTTCAACTTTTTCAAGTCGCGGATCAAGAATTACAACCAGGAGATGATCGTGGCCGCGAACCAGCTCGCCGAGATGCTGCACTTCCACAACACCGGCGCGCCGATTCCGACCGAGCTGTATCAGCCCACGAAGGCCGCGAAGTAAGCTCGTAGGGCCGCAACCATGGGACTGCTATCGGCGCAGCAAGAGCAGGAGGTCATGGCGGAGATCAACATCACGCCGTTCACCGACGTGCTGCTGGTCTTGCTCATCATCTTCATGATCCTGGCGGCGTTGGTCGCGCCGCCCGGGTTCGAAAAAGAGCTGCCCAACAAAAATCCCAACTCCTCGACCAACACGAAGAACAAGAACGACATCGAGGTCGACGTCAACAACAAGGGCGTGATCTTCGTCGACGGCGTCAAAACCGACGAAACCGGCATTTACCGCGTCATGTACGACGCGTCGAGGAAGAAGCCGCACCATCACGTGGCGATCATCGCCGACGTGAAGGCGCCGTACGGGGTCATCATTCGCATCCTCGACGCTGCGAAGAACGCCGATCTCCAAGACGTCGGCTTCGTAACGTCGTAAAGGGAGGTTGACAGGACGTGGCCGTTTCCACCGGTGGAGGTGAAGATGAGGTAATGTCGACGATCAACATCACGCCGTTCACCGACGTGCTGTTGGTGCTCCTCATTATCTTCATCATCTTGGCCTCGGTTACCAAAGAGCCGAAATTGCCGGACGCTTACAATAAGGAGAAGGTGCAGGCGTCGCAGATCGTCGTGATGGTCGACGAGCACGACCATATTCAAATCGGCTCCAATCAGGTCACGCTCGCGGATGCGAAGGCCGCCTTCTCGCAGCTTCAAGACGCCACCAACCACGTGTTCAAGAGCGTCATCATCAAGGCCGATCCGAAGGCGAGCTACGGCACCATCCTTCAAGTGATGGACGCCGCGAAGTCGGTCGACCTCACCGATTTCGGCCTCGCCAATCACGTCGAAGGAACGCCCCAGGGGGTGAGCCAGTAACTCATGGCGATGCGCGGCTCCCGCTACCTCACGACGAGCGAACGCATTCGCAGCTTCCTCGGCTGGGCGTTCGTCATTTCCATCGTCGCGCACTTGGCAATCGGCTCGGTCCTGCCGAACTTCGCCAAGCATAGCGAGGAGCAGCAAACCGAGCAGGTGACGGTTACCAAGCAGAAAGTCGTCGTCCATACGCCGCCGCCGCCCACCCCGACGCCCCCGCCCACGCCGACCCCTCCGCCGCAGGCGACGCCGCCGCCCAAGCAGCAGCAGGTGCAGCCCAAGCCCCTCAAGATCAACGTGTTCAGGTCGTCGAGCAGCTCGAAGACGGGCTCGACCGAGCAGTCCTACGCGGCGCCGGCAAACGGCAGCGAGGGGGGCGCCCCGGCCGGTCAGGGCACGGCGGCGCCCGGACCGGCCGCAACGGTCGGAACGCCCAAGCCCGCCTGCGCGAATCCGAACGTCGAAGCGACGGTGACCAATCCCGTGCAGCCGGAGTATCCCGAATCGGCGGAGGAGCAGGGTCTCGGACCGGTTACGGTCGAGGTGGAAGTGACCGTTGGGCCAAGCGGAAATCTCGTCGGAGCAAAAATCTACAAGAGCTCGAGCAACATGGCGGTTGACCAGGCGGCGCTGCGCGCGGCTCGCGAGTCGGCCTACTCGCCGAAGCTCGTCGATTGTCAGCCGACTCAGGGCGATTATCTCTTCCGCGCCGACTTCCAGCCCAACTCGTAGACTCGCTTGCGATGAGCCGTGAAACGCATCCCGCGTTTGCTGCTGGTTGCGTTGGCGCTCTCGCTGCTGCTGCACCTCGTCGTAGCGCTGTTGCTCCATCCACCGTCGTTCTCGGCGGAGAGTCAGGCTGAGGTCGTTTCGATCGAGCGTCGTCCCACGACGATAGCCGCCGCGAGAGTTCCGCCGCCGCCGCCGCCGGCCACCCCGAAGCCGTCGATTCCGCGCCCGCGTGGCAGAGCGCTGCCTTTGGGGAAAGCGCCCGGCCCCGGCGGCGGTTCCGGTACTCCCCTCCCGGCGCCGGCCGTGGCCGCGGCGACGCCCACGGCGAGCGCGTCCCCCAGCTCGGGCTGCTCGAAGCCCAACGCCGCCGCGGCGGTGATCGCGACGCCCCAGCCGCCCGACATCGCACCCGCTGCTCGCGCTTCCGGCACGAGCGGCACGACGCTCGTCAGCGTGCAGCTCGATGCCGCCGGACAAGTCGACGGCACCGACGTGACGCAGAGCAGTGGAAACTCGTCACTCGACATCGTCGCGCTCGCGATGGCGCGGGATGCGCGTTACGCGCCCGCCGTTCGAGATTGCAAGCCCGTGGCCGGCGCCTATGCGTTCAGCGTGAAGTTCGTCGCCTGGTGATGTCATTCGCACAAGCGCTCGTTCTCGCGCTCTTGCAAGGCGTGAGCGAACTCTTTCCGGTATCGAGCCTGGGTCACACGATCCTCGTGCCTGCTCTCCTTCACTGGGAGAACGTCAACCGTGCCGGGCCGCCGTTTCTGGCCTTCGTCGTGGTTCTGCACCTCGGCACGGCGCTGGCGCTGATTCTTTTCTATCGCGCGCAGTGGTACGCGATCGCCCGCGCGCTCGTCGTCTCGGCTATTCGCGGGCGTTTGAGCGACGATCGCGACGAGCGGCTCGGCTGGCGTCTCGTCGTGGCAACCATTCCGGTGGGAATTCTCGGCATCGTTTTCGAGGCCCCGGTTCGGCGGCTCTTCGGATCGCCCGGGCCGGCAGCGTTTTTTCTGCTCGTCAACGGCCTGGTGATGTTCGCGGGCGAGGCGCTGCGCCGGCGTCAACGCGGCGCAAGCGCCGGCACGTACAAATCGATCGAGCAGCTGAGCTATCCGGCCAGTCTGGCGATCGGCGTGGCGCAGTCCTTCGCGCTGCTTCCCGGCATATCGCGATCGGGAGTCTCGATGGTCGCCGGCTTGTTCTGCGATCTCGACCACGAGCACGCGGCCCGCTTTTCATTCCTGCTCGCCACGCCGGTGATACTCGCCGCGGCATTGCTGGAGATGCCTAAGCTCTTCGTCCCCGAAGCCCACGTCGCGCTGATCGAAGCGACGATCGGCGGAATTGCCGCGGGTCTCGCCGCATATCTATCCGTTGCCTTCCTGACGCGGTACTTTCGAGCGAACGATCTGCGGCCGTTCGGCTGGTACTGCGTCGTCGTCGGCGCAATCTGTCTCGCGCTCGCGCGCAGAGGAGTCATACGATGAGAGTCGTCGCCCTCGTCCTAGCCGTCGCGTTCTTCGTCCTGGGCATTCTGTACGGCTTGGGCAAGATCGACACGTTCACCGCGTCGGGCGCCGGCCACGCTCATCACGTCACGCATCTGGTCGTCCTCTGGTTTCTCGCGCTGCTCTGTCTGATTTGGGCGCGATTCCAGAGCGCGCCGCGGTGAAGCCGTCGCACATCGCGCGCGGCGGCGGCATCACCATGGTCGACGTCTCCGCCAAGAGTCCCACCATCAGGCGGGCGCGCGCGCAGGCGTTCGTTCGAATGACGCCTCGAGCGCAGCGTGCGCTCCGAGCGGCCGCCCTCCCGAAGGGAGACGCGCTCGTCGCCGCCCAAGTCGCCGGAATCATGGCGGCAAAACGGACCGCCGAACTGATCCCTCTCGCGCATCCGCTGCCCTTGAGCAAGGTCGACGTGGAGTTCGATTGGATCGCCGGCGGCGGATTGAGGATCGTGGCGGAAGCGCGCACGACGGCGCGCACGGGCGTCGAGCTCGAAGCGATGGTCGCCGTCTCGGTCGCCGCGCTCACGATTTACGATATGTCGAAGGCGCTCGACAAAGGAATCACGATCGAGGCGATCGGGCTGCTGCACAAGAGCGGCGGCAAGAGCGGCACGTGGCGCCGAGCGTGAGCCGTGAGCTTTAGGGTCGCTCTCATCGTGCTTTCCGACCGCGCCGCTTCGGGCGAGCGCGCCGACGAGTGCATTCCGGTCATGAAGGATCGGCTCGGCGGCGCGTACTCGATCGTGCGCGAGCTCGTTCTCGCCGACGACGCCGCGGCGCTGCAGGCCGAGATCATCGAGCTTGCCGACGCGCGCGCGGCCGATCTCATACTCACCAGCGGCGGAACGGGTCTGGGGCCGCGCGACCGGACGCCGCAAGCGACCGCGGCCGTCATCGACTACGAGGTGCCGGGCATGGCGCAAGCCATGCGGAGCGCCTCCATCGCGAAGACGAAAACCGCGATGCTCTCGCGTGCCCTCGCGGGCGTTCGCGACCGCACGCTGATCGTCAATCTTCCGGGCAGCCCGCGCGCCGTCGCGGAGACCCTCGACGTCGTGGTGCCGGTTCTGCCGCACGCGCTGGAACTGCTTGCCGATCGCGTCGTGGACGGATGAATTCGATTTCGAGTTACGAGGAAGCCGAACGCTATCTGCTCGGCACGATCGACGAGTTCGTCTCGCCCCGAACGTCCTACAAGCTCGACCGGATGCGCGCGCTCCTGCGCGAGCTCGGGGATCCCTATCGCGCCTACCCGACGATTCACGTCGGCGGAACGAGCGGCAAAGGCTCGACGTCGACGATGATCGCCGGTGCGCTCACGTCGGCGGGGCGCCGTACCGGACTCCATACGAAGCCGCACCTGCACTCGATGCGCGAGCGCGCGCGCATCGACGGCCGATCGGTATCGGGCGAGCGCTTCGCGTCGCTCCTGGACGCGATGATGCCGGCCATCGAGGCAACGGCGTCGCAGCACGGGCGCCCGACGTTCTACGAAACCCTGCTCGCACTGGCCTTCCTCCATTTCGCGCGCGAGCGCGTCGACGTGGCGGTGATCGAAGTAGGTCTCGGCGGAAGGCTCGACGGAACCAACGTGCTCCAGCCCCTCGTCGCGGCGATCACGTCGGTAGGGTACGACCACACCGACGTGCTCGGCAGCACGATCGAGGAGATCGCTTGGGAGAAGGCGGGCATCGCCAAACCGGGCGTGCCGCTCGTGCTCGCCGCAATGCCGGCGGCGGCGCGGACGGTGATCGAGCGCTATGCGAGCGAGGTCGGTGCGCGGGTCGTGCACGTTGCCGACGTCGTGCGGATCGAGCACGACGAAGAGGACGATCCCCGGACTCAGGCCGTATCGATTCGATCCGCGCGCGGCTCCTACCGCGTCGTGCTCCCCGTGCTGGGCATTTTTCAACGGAGGAACGCCGCGACGGCGGTCGCGGTGCTCGAACTGCTCACCGGCGATCTGCGCCCCGGCACCGAGGCGATCGTTGCCGGGTTCGGCGGTCTGGCGATGCCCGGCCGGATGGAGGTCGTCGCCGGAAATCCGCCGGTCGTCTTCGACATCGCGCACAATGCCGAGAAGGCCGAATCGCTGGCTGCGTCGCTGCGCGAACGCTTTGCCGGCCGGCGAGTGCACTACGTCGTCGCAATCGGCGAAACCAAGGACGCCCGCGGAGTGGTCGAGACGCTCGCGGCGTTGCCTTCGACGTTTACGTTTACGTCGTTCTCGGCGGCGGGCCGCCGGGCCATTGCGCCGGCGCGACTGGCGACGATCGCGGAATCGCTCGGCACGTGGGGACGCGCGATCGGCGATCCGATCGACGCGCTCACCGTAGCGCGTCGCGGAGCGCAAAGCGACGACGTCATCGTCGTGACCGGGTCGACGTTCGTCGTCGCCGCATTACGTGAATGGTACGCGCCGGCGCCAGTGTGAGACTGCGCGGAACGCAGTTGCAATGGGGCGCGCGAACGTACGTCGTGGCGATCGTCAACGTGACCCCCGACTCGTTTTCGGGCGACGGAGTGACGGACCCCGAAAAGGCGGCGCAACGCGCCGTCGCGCAGTGGGACGCCGGTGCCGACGTTCTGGACGTCGGCGGCGAGTCGACGCGTCCCGGTCACGAGCCCGTCGAGACGGCGGTCGAGATCGGTCGCATCGTTCCCGCGATTCGCGCGCTGCGTTCGCGCCTGCCGTCCGCGCCCGTCTCGATCGATACGTATAAGCCCGCGGTCGCGCGCGCCGCGCACGAGGCGGGCGCCGACCTCGTCAACTCGGTGTGGGGAGCGAGCGACGATCTCTTGGAAGTCGCATCCGAGCTGAAGATGCCGATCGTCGCGATGCACAATCAGATCGGGACGTCGTACGATGGCTCCGTGATTGACGCCGTGTTGCGTTATCTCGACGATTGCGCGACGCGCGCGGTTGCGCGGGGAATCCCCGCGCACGCCGTCATCTTGGATCCGGGAATCGGTTTCGGGAAGACGGCGGATCAGAACATCGCGCTGCTGCGCGAGCTCGACCGGGTAGTCGGGCTCGGCTTTCCGACGATGATCGGCACGTCGCGTAAATCCACGATCGGAAAGCTCACCGGACGTGAACCCGCGCAGCGCGTCTACGGCACCGCTGCGACCACGGCGCTGGCCGTGCGAGCCGGCGTCGCAATGGTTCGGGTGCACGACGTCGCCGCCGCGCGCGATGCGGTCGCGGTCGCAGATGCGATCGTGCGTGACTGGAGACCGCTGCAATGGACGCCATAAGAATACGCGGCATCCGTGCCTTCGGCCGGCACGGATCCGATCCGGGGGAGCGCGAACTGCGTCAGCTCATCGAGATCGATGCGATGGTGGAGATCGACCTGCGGCCCGCAGCCGGCGACGACCTCGCGCAGACGCTCGACTATGCGTCGCTGCGTGCGTCGCTCGTGCGCGTCGTCGCGACGACGTCGTATGCGCTGCTCGAACGTTTGGGCGCCGATCTGCTCGACGTTCTCTGTGCCGACCCGCGAGTCGTTCGCGCCGAGGTGACGCTCTCGAAGCCCGGAATCCTCGACGGTGCAACTCCGTCGGTGACGCTGCGGCGCACGAATTCGCGCGGCGAATCGGCGTGAGCGACCATCGAGCTTACGTCTCTCTCGGGACGAATCTCGGAAACCGCCTCGTCAATCTCGATCGCGCCTTGGCCGCGCTCGAGGCTAGCGGAAAAGTCCTGCGCCGGTCCCACTCGTATCGTACGGTCCCGTGGGGAAATCCGGAGCAGCCGTGGTTTCTCAACGCGGTGATCTTGCTGCAGACGCAGTTGACGCCGCGCCGTCTGTTCGAACGGTTGAGGGCGATCGAAACGGAGCTGGGGCGAACTCGCGGCGAGCGCTGGGGACCGCGAACGATGGATCTCGATTTGTTGCTCTACGACGATCTCGAAATCGACGAACCGGATCTGCGCGTTCCCCACGCTCGTCTCGCGGAGCGAGCCTTCGTTTTGGTTCCGCTGGCCGAGATCGACGATCGATTCGCCCAGTTGCGTGACGCGCTGCCGAAGCCGGAGCTCGCGGGGGTCGTCCGCGTCGAGCGCGAAAGCGT
>JASHOM010000086.1 GCA_030041115.1 Vulcanimicrobiota bacterium
TATTATCGTCCGAAAGGCTACGGTCTCGCGGAGGTTTTCGAATCGATCCGCCTCGCAAGCTCTCGCGGACTGCGCGTGAGCCTGAATCTGCTCACTCATCCGGGCGTGACGGACGACGCGCCGGAGGTCGCAGCAATGGAAGCGTTCTTACGCTTCTCGCCGGTTTCCATGGTGCAGACGCGGAGCCTCAACATCGACCCGGCCGTATACTTCGACGCCGTCGGCCGCCCGCGCGCTCCGATCGGCATGCGGCGCGCGATCGAGAGGCTCTCGACGCTCGCGCGCGTGGGAAACTTCACTCACACGCACTAGGGCTCGCGGTCGGTGAAGCTTTGGCAGATACTGCTGGCCGTCGTTGCCGGAGTGGGGTACGGGCTCATCGAGCCGGGCCGGTTCGCCGATGCGTTCGGCCGTGCCACACTCTACGTGTTTCTTCCGCTCCTGCTCTTCGAAGCGGCCTGGAACCTCGACTATCGCGTGATTCTTCGCCAATGGTTGCCCATCGCGATGTTGGCGGGTCCCGGGGTATTGCTTACGGCACTTCTCGTCGCCGGAGCCCTCGCGATCGTACGAGTGCCGTTCGGGCCGGCCCTTCTTGCCGGCGCCATCCTGAGCGCCACCGATCCCATTGCGGTCGTTGCGGTTTTCCGGCGGCTACAGGTTCCCAAAACGCTTGCGACCATCGTCGAATGCGAGTCGCTCTTCAACGACGCGGTTGCCGTCGCACTCTATCGCGGAGTGCTCGCCGCTCTCCTGCTCGGCGCGGCGAGCGGAGGCGCGATTGCTCTGGTCGCAGCCGATACGGTCGGGGGCGCTGCAGGCGGCGCGATTCTCGGCGTCCTTCTGGCCTTCGCTCTCGCACGTGCTCTGCGCGCAACGGCGGACGTGCGAATACAGATCATCGCGACTCTGGTTTGCGCTTACGGTGCCTACTTCGCCGCCGACCTGCTGCGGTTCTCAGGCATCTTCGCGACGATTGCCTCCGGAATCGCGCTGCGTTATTACGAGCGATCTTGGGTGAGCTTGAGGCTCGCAGCGGACGTGGAGCGGTTTTGGGACCTCGGCGCACGTTTGGCGAACGTGCTGGTCTTCTTCATGGTCGGCGCCGCTTTGCAAGTTGAACGGGCCCTCGCCGCTCCGGCCTTTACCATCGCTTGCCTCATCGCGATCGCAATTGCTCGCATCGCAGTCGCCGGCTTTTTGCTGGTAGGCTCGTACCCACGCGAATGGGTTGACGTCGTTCGCGTCGCGGGGATGCGCGGTGCACTTTGCCTTGCACTTGCGCTGGCGTTGCCGGCGACGACCCCCTACCGTGAAGCAATCGTCGATGCGACGTTTGCGGTTTCCTTGGCGACGTTGGCGATCAGCGGCTTTACGATCGTTCCCGTCGTTCGGCGCGCCGTTCGGCGACGGGGATAGCGGCCCTCAGATGCCGAGCGGGTAGGCTTCCTCTCCGTGAAGGTGGACGTCGAGCCCGGTCTCTTCGGCCGCTTCGTCGACCTTCACCCGCGTGACGAGATTGATCAGCCAGAGCATCGCATAGGTAAACGTGAATGCCCACGCGCTGCAAACGAGCGCCGCTACGAATTGCTTGCCGAGGAACGCGGGATTCCCCCGGAGCAGCCCGTCGGCGCCGTTGGGGTTCCACAACGTCGAGGCAAAGACGCCCAGCAATACGATACCGAGAAATCCGCCCGCACCATGGACGCCCCATACGTCGAGCGCGTCGTCCCAGCCCAGCAGATTCTTGAGCGTCACCGCGTAGTAGCACACGATGCCCGCGGCGATTCCGACGATCACGGCGGTCGCCGGCGAGACGTATCCCGCGCACGGCGTGATCGTGGCCAGGCCGGCGACGGCGCCGGTCAGCAGTCCGATGAATTTCGGTTGACGGCCGCGAGCCCACTCGACCAGAAGCCACGTGACGGCTGCGAAAGACGCGGCAATGTCGGTATTGAGAAACGCGGCCGCGGTCACCGCGTCGACGCGCAGCTCCGAGCCGGCATTGAATCCGTACCAGCCAAACCAAAGCAGCCCGGTTCCAAGAGCGATGAGCGGAACGTTGTGCGGCTTGTTGTCGATGACGTGCCGCCTCCCGAGGTAGAGAACCGACGCCAGCGCCGCAAAGCCGGCCGACGCGTGCACGACGATTCCGCCGGCAAAGTCGAGACAGCCCCACTTCGCCAAAAGCCCGTCGGGACTCCAAAGCATGTGAACGAAGGGAAAATAGACGAAAATCAGCCAGGCAGTCAGAAACCAAAAATACGCCTTGAAGGTCACGCGGTTGGCGAAAGCGCCGGTGATCAGGGCGGGCGTGATGATCGCGAACATCATTTGGTAGGCGACGTGCACGACCAGAGGGATGCCCGCATCGTTGCCCGTGAACATGGTGTGCAGCGTTATGCCTCGCAGCAGCGCGTACGTGGCGGGATTCCCGATGATGCCGTGCCAATCGGGCCCGAAGCTCTCGGAGTAGCCGAAGGCAAACCACAGAACCGTCGTCCAGCCCAGCGACATGAAGCTCTGCATCATGATCGTCAGCACGTTTTTACGTTGCACGAGCCCGCCGTAGAAAAAAGCGAGTCCCGGCGTCATGAGCATGACCAGACTCGCGCAGAGCAGCATGAAACCGGTATTGCCGATGTTGACGGGAATCGACGAAGGGTTCACCGATGTTCCTCCGGCTAACGAAAGGGGGGTGAAAGCCGGCCTTAGGCGGCGGTTCGCAATTTTCCGCTAATTCATGAAGGAAAGACCGGCGCCGACATAGCGTTGCTTCTGGCCATCGATGACCGTCGGCGATACTCCGTATTCCGCGTCGAATTGGAGGTGACCGCCGAAATCCCGTTCGTAGACGAAGTCGACGAGGCTTTTGGAACCAAGGCCGGGACCTGCCGCCGAATAGTAGGCGTATTCGGCCGAGATTTCCGACGGTCCGCCGGGAAGCGCGGCGCTCAGCTCGAGGCTGGGGATGAAAGCGAAGTAGGACTGAGCTGCACCCGCGGCGTTGGTCCCGCTAAGGGCGTTGAAGCTCAGAGTGCCGGCGAGGCTCAGCTCCGGGTTGATCGTGTAGCCGCCGTTGAAGTCTCCGGTGAATTGTGCGTTTCCGGCCGAGAAAGCCGTGCTTCCCGTCGGATACGTGATCGCGCCGTACAGGCCCCAATTGGCATTCGAGCTGTAACCGAGCTCGTACTTCGTGGCCAGGCTGACGTCGCTCGCGCCGGTAACTGTGGGGTGGCTTGCCGACGACGTCTCGTAGCTCGGAAAGCCGAACTCGAAGTCTAAATGCGGATCGGCCGTACCGACGCGCAGGATTGATTGCGGATAGTTTGCATTGCTGCCGCCGCCGGCGCCGCTGGTCGTTGCATTCGTGTAGCCGTTCTCTACATCGAAGTGACCGGTTCGAACGGGGCAGACGCCGGTCGTGACGGTCGGACGGTTCACGATCGAAAGCAACGACCCACACGGGTCGCTCGGGGCGGGCGTGGCGGATTTTGTCGGCACCGGAGAGCTCGAAGGCTTCGCAGCCTGACCGAGTGCGGAAGCGGTCAAGAGAGCAACGCCGGCCGCGAGTGCGACGACGCCGAGGAGAGCGGGACGAATCATGACGCTGGCATTATAGAGCGCCGGGCATAAATCCAGCAGCCGTCAACCGGATGATCCACCGGGACGTCCTTTCGGATCATCCGATCGGCGGATAGCATCGCGTGGCCGGGCCGGCTATCCTGAAATACGTGGCGTTGGAAATCGGAGTCATCTTGCTGACGGTCGTCGCTTTCGCTCTGTTGGACCTTTACGTGCTCGGCTGCGAAAAAGTCTAGCGGTGGGCTTCGACGACGCGCTCGGTTTGGCCCTGACGATCGCGGGATTGGGTTATCTCATCTTCGCGATGCTGCGACCCGAGAAGTTCTAAGTGACCGCGATCGGCTGGTTGCAGGCCGCCGTATTCTTTTTGATCGTGCTGGCGCTGACGAAGCCGTTGGGCTCTTACATGGCGCGCGTCTTCGCGGGCGAGCGGACGTGGCTGCACCCGGTGCTCGAGCCCGTGGAAAAGTTCGTTTACCGGCTCTGCGGCGTGCGCGAGGACCGAGAAATGACTTGGTACGCTTACGCTCTTGCGATGCTGGCGTTTTCGTTGATCGGCTTGGCGTACCTGTACGTTCTGTTGCGCACGCAGAGATGGCTTCCGTTCAATCCGGCCCATATCGACAACATGGCACCCGATCTGGCGTGGAACACCGCCGTGAGCTTTACCACGAACACGAACTGGCAGTTCTACTCCGGCGAGACTGCGATGAGCTATCTGTCGCAGATGGCCGGTTTGGCTTGGCACAACTTCGTCTCGGCGGCGGTCGGGATCGCGATCGCGGTCGCGGTGGTGCGCGGGTTGGCACGAACGACGGGGAAGACGCTGGGCAACTTCTGGGTCGATCTAACCCGTTGCTCGCTCTACGTACTGCTACCGATGTGCGTCGTGATCGGGTTGTTTCTCTGCTCGCAGGGAGTGCCGCAAAATCTGGGCGCGTACCGGACCGTTAGGTCGATCGAGGGCGTCGCTCAGACGGTCACGGGCGGCCCGATGGCGTCGCAAGAGGTCATCAAGGAGCTTGGAACCAACGGCGGCGGCTTCGTCAACGCGAACTCCGCGTCGCCCAACGAAAACCCGACGCCCCTCTCCAACCTCATCGAGATGCTGCTCATTTTCTCTCTGGGCGCCGGCTTGACGTACATGTACGGCAAAATGGTCAAAGACACGCGCCAGGGCTGGGCAATCTTCACCGCGATGTCGATCCTGTTTTTCGTTGCCTTCGCGGTCGCATATTGGTCGGAGTCAGCCGGCAATCCGATGATCCATCAGCTCGGCGTCGCCGGCGGCAACATGGAAGGCAAAGAGTGCAGATTCGGCGTGTCCGGGTCGGCTCTCTTCGCGACCGTTACGACGGATACGTCGTGCGGTGCCGTGAACTCGATGCACGATTCCTTCACTCCACTGGGCGGGCTCGTTACGCTCGTCAACATGCAGCTCGGCGAGATCGTCTTCGGCGGCGTGGGCAGCGGACTTTACGGGATGATCGTTTTCGTCGTGCTGACGGTCTTCATCGCCGGTCTGATGGTAGGGCGCACGCCCGAGTACCTCGGCAAGAAAGTCGAGCGCCGCGAGGTGCAGTTCGCCATTTTGGCGGCGCTCGTCACGCCCGTGCTCTGCTTGGTGCCGACCTCGATTGCCGCCGTGCTGCCGGCGGGGCTGGCGACGCTCAACAACGGCGGTCCACACGGCTTTTCGGAGATTCTCTACGCATTTACCTCGACGAATGCCAACAACGGCTCGGCGTTTGCAGGGTTGGGTCCCAATCTTTTCTACAACCTCCTGACCGGCGCCAACATGATGTTCGGGCGCTTCGCCGTAGCGGTACCGGCGCTCGCGCTCGCGGGCGCGTTTGCCGGCAAGAAATCCGTTCCCGAAAGCGCAGGGACCTTTACGACTCACTCGGGGATCTTCGTTGCGCTGCTCGTCGGAGTCATCGTGATCGTCGGTGCGTTGACGTTCTTGCCGGCCGATTCACTCGGTCCGATCGTAGAACACCTGCTGATGCTGCAAGGGAAGACCTACTAGTGTGATCAGCCAACGGCGGCTGGAGCGCCGTCCGAAAGCGCGCTCGCTCTTCGATCGGGAAATTCTGGCGCGCGCCGTCGGGGAGGCCCTCAAGAAGCTCGATCCTCGCTGGCAGGCTCGCAACCCGGTGATGTTCGTGGTCGAAGTCGGCGCCGCGGCCACGACCATTTTCTTCGTGCGCGATGTCGTGCGCCATTCGGGCTCGCCCGGCTTCGACTTTGCGATCGCGGCGTGGCTATGGTTTACGGTCGTGTTCGCCAATTTCGCCGAGGCCGTGGCGGAGGGGCGCGGTAAAGCACAGGCCGAGACGCTGCGCCGGACCAAGTCCGACACGTACGCGCGCTTGGTGCGCGAAGACGGAACCCAAGAGCGCGTGATCAGCACGGCGTTGCGCAAGGGAGATCGTTTCGTCGTCGAGGCCGGCGAGATCGTTCCCGCCGACGGCGACGTGATGGAAGGCGCGGCGACGATCGACGAATCGGCGATTACCGGCGAGTCGGCGCCCGTCATCCGCGAGTCGGGCGGCGACCGAAGCGCGGTTACGGGGGGGACCCGCGTTCTCTCCGATCGCATCGTCGTTCGGGTCACGGCCGATCCGGGAGAGAGCTTTCTCGACCGGATGATCGGGTTGGTGGAAGGCGCGCAGCGGCAGAAGACTCCCAACGAGATCGCGCTCTCGATCCTGCTGGCCGGGCTCACGATCATCTTCCTCATCGCGGTCGCGACGCTCGCGCCGTATTCGATCTACGCGGGCGCGCAGCAAAGCGTCACCGTGCTCATCGCGCTGTTGGTCTGCCTCATACCGACCACGATCGGCGGGCTGCTCTCGGCGATCGGCATCGCCGGCATGGACCGCGTCAT
>JASHOM010000087.1 GCA_030041115.1 Vulcanimicrobiota bacterium
CTACGCGCTCGTGCGGGCTTCGGTCGGCGATCGCTTCGGGAACTTGCTCTTCCACAAGGCGACGCGCAACTTCAACCCGCTTTGCGCGATGGCTGGGAAAATTACCATCGCGGAGGTCGAGGAGCTGGTCGAGCCGGGCGAGATCGACCCCGAGCTGGTGCATCTGCCGGGCGTCTTCGTTCAGCGAATCGTTCACGTGGGAGCGCAGGGGAAGCGGATCGAGCGCGTGACGACGCGCCGGCGAGCAGCTTCGTGACCCCCTTGACGCGCGCGCAGCTTGCGGCGCGGGTCGCCCAGGAGTTGCGCGACGGGCAGTACGTCAACCTCGGCATCGGTTTGCCGACGCTGGTGCCAAACTACGTCCCGCCCGGCGTCACCGTTACGCTGCAGAGCGAAAACGGCATCCTGGGCATGGGACCCTATCCGTACGACGGCGAGGAGGACGCCGACCTGATCAACGCGGGGAAGGAAACGGTCACCGTGCTTCCCGGCGCGTCGTTTTTCGATTCATCGCTCTCGTTCGGCATGATTCGCGGCGGCCATATCGATCTCGCCGTGCTCGGCGCGATGCAAGTCTCCGAGCGCGGCGACCTGGCCAACTGGATGATTCCCGGCAAGCTGGTCAAGGGAATGGGCGGTGCGATGGACCTCGTCCACGGCGCCAAGCGCGTCATCGTCATGATGGAACACGTCGCAAAGGGGAACGCGCATAAGATTTTGCGCCGCTGCACGCTGCCGCTCACGGGTCGCGGCGTCGTCGGGCGAATCATCACCGACCTGGGCACGATCGACGTCGGCGCGGACGGGCTCGTGCTGCGCGAGCTGGCTCCGGGAGTCAGCGTGGAGGAAATTCAGGCGGCTACCGAACCAACGCTGCACGTCCCCGTCGAACCCATGATCATGGACGTCCCCGCGTCATCCTGAGGCTTGCCACGATACCCGGTCATCTTTGAACAAAGGAGCTTACTTGAAATGATTCTCTCAAAACTGCGATTGACCGCGCTTGCCGTGCTCTTCGCGCTCTTCTTCGGGGCGCTCGGAGCGGGGACGGCGCTTGCCGTTCAGACGCACATGCTCAACGCTAAGCACGACTTAGAAACCGCGCTTGGCGAGCTCAACGCGGCGTCGAACAACAAGGGCGGCTATCGCGTCAACGCGATCAGATTGGTCAACGAGGCCATCCAGCAGGTCAATCTCGGTATCCAATACGCGCAGTAGCTACGCTCACGGGTTCTTTGAACTGCGTCCGGTAGAGGCGTGAATAGAGGCCGCCGCGCTCGAGCAGCGCTGCGTGGCGGCCCGATTCGACGATCCGGCCTTCGTCGAGCACGAAGATGACGTCCGCGGCCACGACGGTGGAGAGCCGATGTGCGATCACTAGGCTGGTACGGCCGCGCATGAGCACCTCGAGCGCTCGCTGAATGGCCGCCTCGTTTTCGTAGTCGAGCGAGCTGGTTGCTTCGTCGAGAATGAGGATGCGCGGGTCCTTGAGGAGCACGCGCGCGATGGCGAGGCGCTGGCGTTCGCCGCCCGAGAGCTTGTAGCCGCGCTCACCGACGATCGTGTCGTAGCCCTCGGGGAAGGCGGCGATGAAATCCGAGATGTTCGCGGCGCGCGCGGCGGCTTCGAGCTCGGCATCGGTTGCGTCGGGCTTCGCGTAGCGAAGATTGTTGGCCACGGTGTCGTGAAAGAGGTAGGTCTCTTGCGTGACGATTCCGATGTCGCCGCGCAGCGAATCGAGCGTGACCGTGCGCACGTCGTGGCCGTCCACCAGCACGCGGCCGCTCTGTGGGTCGTAAAAGCGGGGAACGAGCTGCGCGATGGTCGTCTTGCCGGCGCCGGAAGGCCCGACGAACGCGGCCACCTCGCCCGGGCGCACGTCGAACGAAACGCCGTTGAGCACGTCGCGCGTCCCTTCGTAGGAAAAGACGACGTTTTCGAAGGTGATCTCGCCGGCGACATCGGGCAACGCGATCGCGCCCGGCGGATCGTACTCCTCGGGTTTCATGCCGAGATAAGCGAAGATTCGCTCGAAAACTGCCAGCGCGCTGACGATCTGAACTTGAATGCCGGCGAGCGCGGCGGCCGGCCCGTAGAGCCGCCCTTGAATGAACGACACGAACGCGACGATGACGCCGACCTTGAGTCCCGAAGAGATCGCAAGCCACCCGCCCCCGAGCCAAACCAGCGCCGGGCCGACGACGACCATGGCCGTAACCGATGCCAAGAACCAGCGCCCGACCATCGCGAGATCGATCTCGAGCTGCATGAGCCGCGTTCCGGCCCGATAGAAGCGCGCATGCTCGTAGGCCTCGCGGGCAAACGACTTGATCAGCGTGATGCCGGAGACCGAGAGCGTCTCCTGCGTGATCGATTCGATCTCGTCGCGCTTCTCGCGCGTCTGCTTGCGAATCTGGTACATTCGCCGTCCGACCGGACCGAGCGGAAAAACCATCAACGGCACGATGACGACCGAGAGCAGCGCAAGCCGCCAGTTCCAGAGGAACATCGCGACGACCGTCGTCACGATGAGGACGACGTTCGTCACGATGGTGGTCAGCGTTCCGGTCACCACGTTGTCGACGTTGTCGACGTCGTTGCTCACGCGATTCATGATCTCGCCCGTTTTCGTGCCGGTGAAGAAATGCAGCGGCATCCGATGGAGATGGGTGACGAGACTCGTCCGGATGTCGCGCATGATGCCTTCGCCGACGACCGAGTTCAGATAGCCTTGCAGTACGCCGACTGCACCCGAGAGCAGCGCCGAGGCCAGAATGATGCCCACGTCGATTGCCAGTTCGATCATGTCGCGCCGGGGAATGGCGACGTCGATGATCCGCGCGGTGACGAAGCCGGGCACGAGCCCCAGCGCCGAGACCACGACGATGCAGACCAGAACCGTTGCTTGCTGGCGCCAATACGGAGCGAACAGCGCGCCGATTCGCTTCCAATCGACGCGCTGCTTGACTTTCGGTTTTTCGGGCTGATAGATGTTCGACCACATCAGCCCGTGGCCGGCCATCATCGTTCGACTCCGCTTAGGACCTAATGGGGGACCGTGATCTGGTGGAGCGAGACCTTATTCCCCTCGGCGTCGTTCAACGATGCAATCCTGCAGACGGGCGTGTCATAGGGATCTTGCACCTCGACGCCTTTGGCCCGAAGGTCGGCGAGCGTTTTATCCATGTCGTCGACCTCGAACACGATGCCCGAAGCGCTTCCCGGTTCGCGCTCGACCCACTCGTTCCAGAGCACGCCGAACCAGCCGTTGCCGACGTGCGCTTCGTTGTACTTCTCGACGCCGTCTTCTTCGAACGGTCCGCTGAACTTCAAGCCGAGCTTGTCTTCGTACCACTTGCGCAGGCCGGCGACGTCTTTGGCCGGATACGCGGTAAACGCAATCTCTTTGATCACGAGCTTCTCCTGATGGGTGTAGGTAGGGTCCTTTGCTAGACCGCGTCGTTGCACCGTAGGGTTGCCGCACCCATGCCGCGCCGGCGCGGCCGCCCGGGGTCTGCCTTCCGGCCGGTTCAGGCCTTCCCGTTGCGCAGGGCCGCGAGCTCCTTGAAGAGCTTTTTCTCCTTGTCGGAGAGGTTCTGCGGAAGTTGGCCGATGAGGCGGACGTACTGATCGCCGTTGCTCCGGCTCTTGACCTGCGGCATGCCGCGCCCGGCGAGGCGCAGCAGCCGATTGTTTTGCGTGCCGGCGGGGATCTTCATCGCGACCTCGCCGCTCATCGTCGGAACGCTCACCTCGCCGCCGAGAATGAGATCGTAAATGCTCACCGGCAGATCGACGTAGAGATCGTTGCCTTTGCGTTTGTAGGTCGGATCTTCTTGAAGCCTGACGATGAGATGAAGATCGCCGTTGGGCCCGCCATTGATTCCGGCGCCGCCTTGTCCGGCCAAGCGAATGCGCTGACCCTCGCCGATTCCCTTCGGGATGCTCACCTCGAATCGTTTGTTGAGCAGCACGCGGCCGGTGCCGTGACACTGCGGACAGAGGCGACCGGCGTCCGTGCCGGTGCCGTGACAGCGCGGGCAGACGTCTTCGATCTGGAGCGAAACTGCCTTCGTTCCGCCGCCGTAGACGTCGCGCAGATTCAGTTCGATCGTCGTTTCGAGATCTTGCCCGCGACGCGAGCGGCCCGGACCCGGCGCCGTCTGACGGCGTCCGACGCCCGAGAAGAACATGTCGAAGAAATCGGAGAAGCCGCTCGGCGCACCGGCGTCGCCCAGGTCGAACTCGAACTCTTGTCCGTTGACGTTGGTGCGATAGCGGCGCTGCTGCTCGGCTTGCTGCGCGGCCTGCTGCCAGTTAGGGCCGAGCACGTCGTACTTTCGGCGCTTTTCGGGATCGCCTAAGACCTCGTACGCCTCGGAAATCTCCTTGAACTTCTCCTCGGCTTCCTTCGGGTTCTTGAGGTTGGCATCGGGATGCCACTTGCGGGCGAGCTTGCGATATGCGGACTTGACGTCTTTCTCGGGCGCGTTCTTCGCAACGCCCAAGACCGCGTAATAATCCTTGAAGTTCACTGCAAACTCATGAACGGCAAGCGCCGCCGGCGCGCAGTTCCGAGCTCGCCGAAGGAATCATTCGGCGGCGCGCTTGGCGACGATCACCTTCGCCGGGCGCAACAGGTCGCCGCCGAGCGTGTAGCCTTTCTCGGTGACGTCCACGACCGTGTCTTCGGCCACACCGTCGGAAGACGCGGTTCCAACCGCTTCGGCGACGCGCGGGTCGAACGGCTGGCCGCGCACCTCGATCGGCTTTACGCCTTCGTTTGCCAAGACGGCCTCAAAACCGCGCAGCGTCTGCTCGAGTCCGCCACGCAGCTTTTCACCGTCCGCATTCGACTCCAACGCTCGTTGGAGGTTGTCGAGCACCGGCAGCAGCCGCTCGAGCAGCATGCGCCGCCGCGACGCGACGATCGAATCGAGATCGCGTTGCATGCGCTTCTTGTAGTTGTCGAAATCCGCCACCGCGAGCAGAAACTTGCCGTAGTTTTCGTCGGCGCGAGCGTTAGCCGCGGCGAGCTGCTCCTCGAGGGAGGGCGTCGCCGCGGCCTGCTCGTCGATTTCGGCCTCGCCGGCCTCGGTCTTCAGGACGAATGAATCGTCGGACATTGGAACCCCATCGGCGTTTGCGAGCTACTTTGCTTCCTTGAACTCGGCGTCGATGACGTCTTCTCCGCCGGCCGCCGCTGCGCCGTTGCCGGCCGCACCGTCGCCGGGCGCACCGTCGCCGGCCGCACCGGTCTGCTCGCCCTGCGGAGCAGAGGACTTGTAGAGAAGCTCGGCCATCTTGTAGCTCGCCTGTTGGAGTGCTTCGATCGCCGGTTTGATCTCGGCCACCGTCCCATTTTCGCTAACGCGCTTGAGTTCCGTCAGCGCGCGTTCGACGTCGGCGCGCGCGCCCGCGTCGAGCTTGTCGCCGACTTCTTTGAGCGATTTCTCCGTCGAGTAGATGAGGCTCGACGCGTTATTGCGCACCTCCGCCTCGTCGCGTTTGGCCTTATCGGCCTCCGACTGCGTCTCGGCGTCGCGAACCATGCGCTCGACTTCCTCCTTGCTGAGATTGGTCGAAGCGGTAATGGTGATCGCCTGCTCTTTGCCCGTGCCGAGGTCCTTTGCGCTCACGTTGACGATGCCGTTGGCGTCGATGTTGAACGTCACTTCGATCTGCGGCACGCCGCGCGGCGCGGGGGGAATCCCTTCCAACCTGAAGCGCCCGAGGGTCTTGTTGTCGCCGGCCATCTGGCGCTCGCCTTGGAGTACGTGGATGTCGACGGAGGTCTGACCGTCTTCGGCGGTCGTGAAGATCTGTGACTTCTTCGTCGGGATGGTGGTGTTGCGGTCGATCAGCTTCGTCATGACGCCGCCGAGCGTCTCGAGCCCGAGCGAAAGCGGCGTGACGTCGAGCAGAACGACGTCGCGAACCTCGCCGGAGAGGACGCCGGCCTGAATTGCCGCGCCGATCGCGACGACCTCGTCGGGATTGACGGTGAGGTTGGGCTCCTTACCGGTCAGCTTGCGGACCAGGTCTTGAATCACCGGCATGCGCGTTGCGCCGCCGACCATGATGACTTCGTCGATCTTCGACACGTCGAGCTTCGCATCGGCGATGGCGTTGCGGAACGGTCCGACGCAGCGGTCCGTGAGATCGCTCGTCAGCTCCTCGAACTTCGCCCGCGTCAGCGTGTAGTCGAGATGTTTGGGACCCTCCTGATCGGCCGTGACGAAGGGCAAGTTGATCGTCGTCTGCACGACCGAGGAGAGTTCGATCTTGGCTTTCTCGGCGGCTTCGGTGAGACGTTGCATCGCCTGCTTGTCCTTGGCGAGATCGATGCCCTGATCGCGGCGGAACTGATCGACGAGCCAATCGACGATGCGATGATCGTAATCGTCGCCGCCCAGGTGCGTGTCGCCGTTGGTGGCCTTGACTTCGAAAACGCCGTCGCCCACCTCGAGAATCGAAACGTCGTACGTTCCGCCTCCCAGGTCCCAAACGAGGATCGTTTCGTTGCCTTTCTTTTCGAGACCGTAGGCGAGCGCCGCCGCCGTCGGCTCGTTGATGATGCGCAAGACGTCGAGGCCCGCGATCTTTCCCGCGTCCTTGGTCGCTTGGCGCTGCGAATCGTTGAAGTAGGCGGGCACGGTGATGACCGCTTTGGTCACGCGCTCGCCGAGATAGTTGCTCGCGTCGTTGACGAGCTTTTGTAGGATCATCGCCGAGATCTCTTGCGGCGTGTAATCCTTTCCGTCGATCTTGACGTGATAGTCGCCTTCACCCATGTGGCGTTTTATCGAACTGATCGTGCGGTCCGGATTGGTGATCGCTTGGCGCTTCGCAAGCTGACCGACGAGACGTTCGCCGGTCTTCGTGAAGGCCACGACCGAGGGCGTCGTTCGCGACCCCTCGGCGTTGGGAATGACGATGGGCTGCGTGCCCTCCATTACGGCGACGACCGAGTTGGTCGTGCCTAGGTCGATGCCGACCGTTTTAGCCATGAATTTGCATACCTCGTTCTCGTTGAGTTACCCGACGGCACTGGACCAGCTAGCCGAAGCTCGCGGTGCCCGAGGTGAAAGCCCGGCGCGAGTGGCTTCGGCGGCGCCTTGCCGCTTACGGCACGTCGGATTGAATACCGCACCATCATACCTGATGGGCGGCAAAAGTTGTTTCGCCCCCCATAACAAGTTGGAAGGACCTGCGGTTGCAGGCCCCTCCTCCCGTCATGCCCCCACCCTCTGAGCCCGTCGAAGGGCTACGGCTGTTCTTCGGGTGCTTGCTGCTGCTGTTGCTGCTGCTGCTGTTCGACCGAAAGCGGCTGCTCGGCCGGAGTCTCGCCGAGCTTGATCGCAACGAACTTCTTCATCCCTTGCGACCAAACGTTGAGGCGAATCGTGTCGCCGGGCTTTTTGGAGGCGATGTAGTCGTGCAGCGTCTTCATGTTGTCGAAGTCCTCGCCGTCGACCTGAAGGATGACGTCCCCCGGCTGAATCCCGGCCTGGTCGGCCGGCGAGCCCGAGAACACCTGTTGCACGGCGACTCCGCCGCTGCCGCTGTAGCCGATTTGGTTTTTGACGCCGGCCGTCAGGTCGGCCATGTAGATGCCGAGGAAGCCGGTGTCGGTGCCTTGGTGCGCGCCCGGATTCTTCTCGAGCGCCGCGACCACGCTGCGGACGGTGTTCGACGGGATTTCGAAGCCGATGCCTTGCGCGTACGCCGATTTGACGGTCGACTGATTCATGCCGATAACCTGTCCGTCGATGTCGATGAGGGGCCCCCCGGAGTTGCCGGGATTGATCGGCGCGGACGTCTGCAAAAGGCCTTTGAAATCGATCTCGCCGCCGCTTTCAGTCGGAATCGGTTCGGAGCGATTGAAGGCCGAAACGACGCCCACGGTAACCGTCTGCTGAAGCTGAAGCGGTTCACCGATTGCGATCGCCCACTGACCCTGTTCGAGTTTGTTGGAGTCGGCGAGCTGCAGCGGAGGCGGAAGCTTGTCGTAGCCGTCGACTCGCAGAATGCCGACGTCGGCCGCGAGATTATAGGCCAGAATCCGCGCCGGGCGGCGATCGCCGTTCGCAAAAACGACCGTGAGCTTCGTTACCTTCCCGCCGGAGGGAGGCTGGAGCACGTGCGCATTGGTGACGACGTCCCCTCGATCGTCGATGACGAAGCCCGATCCCGAAGCCTCGCCCCGGTAGGGCTGTACGATTCCGGGCCCTTGGCCTCCGAAAAACTGTTGAAAGAACGGATCGGCCGGGATGACTTCCTGACCGTTGACCTCTTCGGTGATGGCGACCACCGACGACTTCGTCCGCTTGACCGCGCTGACGATGCGGTCTTGGTCGCTGACGCCGCTCAAGGGGACGGCCGCGACGGCGGGGGGCGTACGGTCCGGTCCCGTCGCGCTGCCGAAATGACTGCTCGCGTAGATCATCATAAGGAAGCTGCCGACGACTGCGCCGACCAGCCCGACGATGAGCGTGGGTAGTATGCGATTCTTCACCATGTCAAACTTATTCCGTAATCCTTACTCAGGCATGCTCTTTGAGGCATCTACTCGTTTAACGCCAAAAAGTCGCACGCCGGTTCCGCGCGGCGCTTGTCCGTTGGGTTCGAGGAGCCCTGCCGGGGCTAAGCAACCGGACGGTTAGAACTTCAGAAGTTGCGCGCAGCGGGCAGCGGCGCCCGCGGAGCCGGTGGTGCCGCGCGCCGGACTCGGTGGCTCGGGGCGGAGCGCGTCGGGCAGCTCGCGCAGCAACGCCGCGCGAATGCATTCGAGCCGTTCGTCGCGGAGCTGCAGCATCCGCAGTTGAATGAGGAGCCTCGCCTGGCGCAGCGCCCGGCGCGAGAAGAGCTCATCGGGCGAAAGGGCGGCCGGCGACGGGCTGGCCGCGGGCTTCGCGGCGGGCGGGTTGCCTGCGTGTGCCGGAGTCAGGGCGAGCAGGAACGATACGAGAACCAAGAGCGTCATCGGAAATCCTCCGGCAGCGCAATTCACGGCGAAGGCGCGGGGGAGCAAGACCGGCGAGCAAAAGGACCGCAGCGTGAGCATCGACACTTTGACGGTCCAGCCGCCG
>JASHOM010000088.1 GCA_030041115.1 Vulcanimicrobiota bacterium
GCCGGAGGCGCGCTCCACCGTCAGGGCGAGCGCCGGCGCAGCCTCGAGACCGCCGAGGAAGAGCTGCTCGAGGCGCGCGGCCGCGCCGAAGATGCCGGGCGGGAGGCAACGCTCGCGCAAGAAGAGGTTGCCCGCGCGCTCGCCGTGCATCGCGACGAATCGGTCGAAGTCAAAGCCGCCGAGTCGCGTCTGCATACCATCGAAGAGCTCGAGAACTCACTCGAGGGCCACGTTCCGGGGACGCGCGCCATCGTCGAGGCCTGGCAGCGCGGCGAGCTGCGCGGGATCGAGGGCATCGTCTCGAACCTCATTACCACCGACGAACGGTACGCACGAGCCATGGACGTGGCATTCGGCGCGCGTCTTTCGAACGTCGTGACCGCCACGTCGGAGGACGCCGAGCGCTGCGTCGAGTTTCTCAATCGCAAGGAAGCCGGCAGAGCAACGTTTCTGCCGCTCGACACGCTGGCGAAACGCGAAGGCCGTCAGCTCGACGAACGGCTGGCCGCCGTGCCGGGCGTGCTCGGCTACGCGCACACGCTGGTTCGCACCACGCCGCAGTTCGCCGGCATCGTCAACTTCCTAGTCGGCAACGTGCTCATCGTCACGACGCTCGAAGTCGGAATCCAGCTCGTTCGGGGCCGGGGATTGCGCGATACGATCGTTACGCTCGGCGGCGAACAGATCACCGGCGGCGGCGCGATCACGGGCGGGCGATTCATTCGCGAACGCTCGATCCTGTCGCGGCGCTTCGCTGCGGCGAGCCTGCGCGAAGCGCTCGCCGGCATGCGCGCGAAACTCGAAGCGGCCGAGGAAGCACTGCGTGCCGCGCATCTGCGCGCCGAAGCCGCGATCGCTGCGCGCGATGCCGCGCGCGAACGTCAGGCACGAGTCGAATCGCAGCTCGTGGGGCTGCGCGCCGAGGCCGGCGCGGTCCAGGCGGAGGTGGAGCGCACGCATGCCGACCTGGAAAATGCGCGGGCAGCCACGATCGAGTTGCACGCGCGGGCCGTGCGCTCGCGCGAGCTCGAGCGAGAATACGATCGCGTGGAACCCGAAGCCGAGCGCTCCGACGAAGGACGCATACGTCTCGAAGCGGAGCTGGTGCGCGTTCGCGAGGAGATCGCCCGCGGAGAGGCGGCGCTGGCGGCGACCAATGCGCGCGGCGCGGAGCTGCGCGAACGCTCGGCCGCTCTGACCGCCGAGCTCGAGGCGGCGCGAGCGCGCCTGGCGATGCTCGACCAAGACAGCGAGCGCGGCGGGCTGGCTCGCGAAGAGATGCTCGCGGCGATCGCCGGGTTGGTCGAAGAGACCCGCAAGACGCACGCTCACGTGGAAGGGCTGCGGAGCGGCGTCGCCGAGCTTGACGCGCAGCTCGAAGCGGTGCGCGCACAACGCGAGGAGCTCGCCGCCCGCCAGGCGCGTTTGGAGTCGGACGTGCGCGCGGCCGAACTCGACGAGCGCGAGACGGCTGCCGGCGGCGAGCGCCATCGCACGCGCCTCGCGCAGCTCGAAGCGGAGCTCGGCATGCTCGTTTCGCAGTTCGCACAGAATCCCGCGACGAGCGACGAATGCGCCGACGTGGAGACGCGCTATCGCGACGAGCCCGACGGCGTCGTCGAGGAGCTCCCGCGTTTACGCGACGAGCTCGGGCGACTGCAAGCCAACGTCAATCTCAATGCCGAAGCGGAACGCAGCGAGTTGGCCGAGCGCGAAAAGTTTTTGCGCGCGCAAATGGAAGATCTGGCGAAGGCGCGCGAAACGCTGCTGGAATCCATCCGCGAAATCGAGCGTGAAACGCAGATTCAGTTCAACGCCACCTTCCAACGCGTCGCGGAGGCCTTTACCGTGATGTACGGACGACTGTTCGATGCCGGCGAGGCGAAGATGTGGCAGACGCAACCGGACAATCTCTCCGACACCGGCATCGAGATCTCGGTGCGGCCGCCGGGCAAGAAGGAGATGCCGCTCGCCGCGCTCTCCGGCGGCGAGAGGGCGATGACGTCGGCGGCGTTGATCTTCGCGTTGATCGCCACCAAACCGGCACCGTTTTATCTTCTCGACGAGGTCGACGCCGCGCTCGACGACGCGAACCTCGACCGTTTCTGTGCGATGGTGCGCGAGCTTGCGCAGACGTCGCAGATGCTCATCGTCACGCACAACAAGAAAACGATGGAGTTGGCGGATCGGATCTACGGCGTGACGACCCGCGATGCGGGAGTGAGCGCGATCATTTCGGCCGAGCTCGCTCGCGACGCCGAGGCGATGCTTGCCTAACACTCCGCCTGTGCGGCGGGCGGCGCTCTTCTCGCTCTCGGACAAGACGGGCGCCGACGAGCTGGCCCGCTGTCTGGACGAGCGGGGGGTCGAGATCTATGCGACCTCCGGGACGCGGGCGTACCTCGAGGAACGGGGCGTACGCGCGCGCGACGTTGAGGATCTGAGCGGCTTTCCCCCGCTCTTCGGCGGTCGCGTGAAGACGCTTCATCCCAAGGTTTTCGGCGCAATTCTCTACGATCGCGCCGACCCCGGCCAGGTGGCGCTCGCGAAAAAGCACGCCATTCCCGAGATCGTCGCCGTGGCCGTCAACCTCTATCCCTTCGAAGCGACGGTCGCGCGCGGAGCGGGTCTCGAGGAAGCGATCGAGCAGATCGACGTCGGCGGCGTCGCGCTGCTCCGAGCGGCCGCGAAAAACTTCGAGCACGTCGCGGTGCTGACGCATCCCTCCCAATACGCGGAATACCGCGCGGCCGTGCAAACCGGTGCCGTGCCGCCGGCGCTGCGCCGCACGCTCGCGATTGCGGCCTTCGAACGCACGGCAGAGTACGATGCTGCGATTTCGCATTATCTGGCGACGTCGGGAGAGGTTCTGCCCAGCGCATTGCCCGGTGCCCTCGCGCTGACGCTGCCGCTCGCCAAGCGCCTGCGCTACGGCACGAATCCGCAGGAGCGAGCGGCCTTCTATCTCGACCGCGTGGAGCGTCTGCCCGAGCAGCTGCACGGGAAGGCCCTCTCGTACAACAACTTGCTCGATCTCGACGCGACGCTTCGGCTGCTTTCACGCGCTCCGCTCGGCGCGCAGTTCGGCAGCGATCGCGCCCGCTTCGTCCGAGCGGCCGTGGTGAAGCACGCCGTGCCCTGCGGCGTCGCGCAGCGTTCGAGCGTTGCCGTAGCGGTGCGCGAAGCCCTGCGGGCCGACCCCGTCTCGGCCTATGGCGGAATCGTCGCCGCCGACGCTGCGGTCGATGGCGAGACCGCGCGCACTCTGCGCGAGTTCTTTCTCGAAATCGTCGCGGCGCCCGAGTTCGACCGCGACGCCCTCGCCATTTTGGAGGCGAAGAAAAACCTGCGCGTCATGCGCTTCAGCCCGACGCTTCCCGACGAGCTCGCACACGAGCTGAGCCTGCGCAGCGCGCTGGGAGGCGTGCTCGCCGAAAACGACGATCCCGACGCTCCGTCCGAAGCGTGGCGCGTCGTGAGCCGGCGCGATCCCAGCGCCCAGGAGTGGCACGATCTCGCCTTTGCGTGGGACGTCGTGCGCCACGTCAAGAGCAATGGAATCGTGATCGTCAGAGAAGGCACCACGCGCGGAATCTGTGCGGGGCAGACCAATCGCGTCAGCGCGGTTCAGATCGCCGCGCAGCGCGCGGGCGCGCACGCGGCCGGCGCCGCGTGCGCAAGCGACGGATTTTTCCCCTTTGCCGACGGCCTGGAAGCTGCCGTCGGCGCAGGTTGCACCGCGATCATCGCGCCGGGTGGATCGATTCGCGACGACGAGGTCGTCGCAGCCGCCGACCGGCGCGGCGTTGCCCTGCTCTTTTCGAACTATCGATACTTTACACACTAGTGTGCTGAACCATACATGGCGTTACGTTCGCTGGAGCCGGTATTGGGCCGGAGTCGAGGCGGCCGACAGCGGCCCAGCCCTTCGGGTTGCCTCATCGGCACGCCGCGGGCGTTGTTGCTCTTCGCTCGCAAAGCGCTGCTTTTGTCGCTCATCGCGCCGAGTCCGCGGACGCCGGTGAGCGCAACGAACGTGACGCCATGTATGGTTCGGCACAGTTAGGAGCATCTGCCATGCCGCGATTCTTACACACTTCGATTTTCGTCAACGACATGAAGGAATCGATCGCCTTCTATACCGAGAAGCTCGGCCTGCGGCTTCTCGACGGTCCCTACCACTATCCGGGAAACGCGGACATGGCCTTCGTCGGTTGGGACTGGAACGCGTACGTCGAGCTCGTATATGACCTGGAAGAACACCCGCCGTACCAGCTCGGCAACCGGTACGAGCATCTCGCGATCGAAGCCGACGGCGACCTTCGCGAATACGTCGACGCCCTCAAAGCGAAAGGCGTGCGAATTCTCAAGGACGTTTACAAGTCGCCGGGCGGCACGCGAGCGATCGCTTTCGTCGAAGATCCCAACGGCATTCCGGTCGAGCTGCTCGAGCCGCGTCCGAGCCGGAAGGTATCGTAGCGGTTCGAACCGCCCGCTCAGCGGTACAGAAACGGATCCGCCGGAGCGGCGGTACGCTCGATGGTTTGCGGAACGAGACGAAGATCGCCCTCCGGCGTGCTTTCGATTCGGCCATCGACGTGCAGCCAGGTGCCGGCGGGATAGGGCGGCGCGCGATCGAGGCGCACCGCGACCGGAGCGGCATCGGCGCGACAGCACGTGATCGCGTAGCGCACGATCGCGCTCGTGTTTCCTTCCCGCGCGAGCGCACCGGTAAAGCTCAGACGCTCGCCGGCAAAGAGGTCGGCGAGCGTCGTTTCCGTTGCATGATATTGCGGCGGCGGTGCGCCGATGAAAGCGCCCAGCAGCATCAGCACCGGGGCGGCGCGGGCGCCGCCGGAGCGATGATGCGCGAAACGCACGGCGCACGCGGCGGCCGCAGCGGCGCTGCATCCGAGGGTCACGGCGAAAGCCGGATGAACGAGTGCGTCGCCGCGGCGCCATGCGACGATGCCGAGCGCCGCGGCAAGCGTCGCGTATGCGAACGAATCGTGCCCGGTTCGTGCGCCGTCGGTACGGCCCAGTACGCGTACGTCGAAAATCCCGGCGGTGCAGAGAAAGGCCGCTGCCGCGAGCGGAGCGCGCGCGCGCAGCGTGCCGGCGAGCGTGACTGCACCCAATCCGCACGGCGCGGCGGCGAATCCCAGCGCCGCGCCGAGCAGTGCGTTCGCGACGGGGGGCAGTCGTCCGAGATCGAAGCCGGCAAAGATTTGCACGGCGATGCCGGCGAGGATCGCCGCGGGAAGCACGGCGCGAAGCTCGGCGAGCAGATTCGCCGGCTCCTCGGCGGCGCCGTTGCAGCCCGCACGGCGACGGCGCGCGATGTGCGCGACGCACAGCGCAGCGAGATAGCGCGCGATTGCGACGAACGGTCCGAAGACGAGCCACGTAGCAGCCGCGGCGGGAAGCGAACGCGCCGAGGGGCCGCGGCCGCAACCGCAGCCGACGTAGTCGATCACGCGCGCGCGGCGTGGCAGCAGCGTCGACAGAAGGACGCCTGCGAACAGAAAGGGCGTCGCTTCGAGCAGCGCGCTTGCCGCCGCCGCCAACGCGGAACGTACGGTATCGGGGGAGAACACGAGTGCGAGCGCGACCGTCGCGCCGGCGTACAGGAGATTGCGCACGCGATCCAATCACTCGCGCACGGGCAATGGCTAGCGTGACGTTTGGGCGAAAGGACCCGCGGTCATGGCTGAAAACCTCAACGCGCCGCGCGGCACCGCCGATTTCTTTCCGCCGGAGTCCGGACGCTG
>JASHOM010000089.1 GCA_030041115.1 Vulcanimicrobiota bacterium
TTTGTTGCCGCCCGTGCGTACGTCGGACGCACCGCCGCCCCCGGTGCCGTCATACGAACTCACGGCGCCGCCGTTGCCGCCACCGTTATAGCCGCCGGTGGCACCGAGGGCAACTCCGCCGACGAAAACCGCGAGCAATTCTTTCGGCTTCACCGGAATTGTCGCGGTCACCAAACCGGCGCGCGCCGTCGCGGTCGCCGCACCGACGGCCGTGATCGTGACCTGAGTTACGCCGGCGGGCACTTTGAAGTTCTGCTGAGCGCCGGTGTAATAGAACGTCATGGATTCGGGCGGATATCGTTGCTGCGTCAGTGCGGACGATCCGATCACGGCTTGCGATCCGCCGCAGCCGCTCAGCAGCGTTGCGGCCGTGCAGCCGGTCAAGGCGCAGCGAGCGATAGTTGCGATGCTCATGGCCTTACTCGACGCGAAAGCGCCGAATCCGAAAAGACCATAGCCCTACAAGGCTCCTAGTAAGCTTTGATTCCATTGGGCGTGCCCCATCCGCCCGTGCCGGAATAGAACTTCTTGTATCTGCCGTAGCCGCAGAGATAGTCGCTGCAGCCGCCTTCGCTGCCGCTGGGGTGGTTGAAGTATCTCTTATGCTTCTTGCGCGAGAACGTCCAGAACGTTTTGCCGGCCTCGAGTTTCGTGGCGTTGCCGGCCAGGGCGACGACGCCGGACGTCAGCGGCGACGCGACGCTCGTGCCGCAGATGTCGTTCCAGCCGCCGTAAACGCCGATATAGACCGAGACTCCCGGCTCGCAGCCCGCCTCGGCCGAAACGTCGCCGACGGTGCGATAGCTGCAGTCCGGATCCTTTTGCCAGGAGGGCTTCGAAATACCCGAGCCTCCGATTTCCGACGGATCGGCGCAGCCGGCGCCGGCGTCGCTCCAGAGGGTTTCGCTGTAGGTCGAACCGCTCTCGGCGAGTTGCGTGCCGCCGACCGCAAGCACGGTGTCGAGCGCCGAAGGGGCGGCGATATTGTCGTACCCCGCATCGCCGGTGGCGGCAAGATAGGCGATGCCCGGCGTGTCGAAATAGTTCGAGAAGTCAGGATCGCCGCAATCGTAACTGCCGTAACATCCCCAACTGTTGCTGAGAATCGTTGCGCCGAGCGTAACGGCTTCGGCTTCGGCTGCTTCGAGATCGCTGATGCTGCCTTTGGCCTCCATCAGGAAGATGTTGCATTTCGGGCACGTCGCCGACACCATGTCGATGTCGAGATCGGTCTCGGCGCACCAGCCGTAGTCCTCGCAACTGGGCGGGTAGTCGGACTGCTGTCCGTACTCGTTGTATTTGGTCATGTTGGCCGTGCCGAGACCGTATTCGGTGCGGTACGTCGCAAGGTCGGACGAAGCGTCCGCGAGATCCCCGGACTCGATGAGGGCGACGTTCGTTCCCGCTCCGTTGCCCAACACGCTGGTCAGATTGTACGCGGCTTCGATCTGTTGCGCCGTCCACCCGCAGCCGCCCGAAGGCGAGCAAAGCGGCGAAATGCCGCCTTTGAGGGCCTGCAGCGCAAAGCAGGTCGGCTTGCCGACGACCTGGGGGCAGAGCGCCCGCGCGAGATGATGGGTCTGCCAGCGCGGTAACGCGCCGTGAATGAGAGTTGGCGCAGCGCCGCCCGGCGGCCCGACTTGCGGCTGCGACGCGCCGCATCCGGCCAGTAACGTCACTGCAACGCCGACGAGAAGAGAGCGGCTCAGTCGCGTACCCATTGTTGTGGCCTCCTAGTAAGCAGAACGGATGGTTGGTCGGCTCGTTCGACGGTAACGGAGTCGGGTCATGCGACGCCGGCGCGCATTCCGCTCGCGCAACGTGATGCGAGTGGTGCGTAACATCGCTGCGTAAGAAAACGCCGAAGGAAGCAAGCCCGAGGAAGGGCCCCGTTGCCGCCGAAATCCGCGGGTCCACTTCTCAGAGCACGGGATGAAAGGACGACGTTTATGAACCAGCGTGGCTTCTTGACCTACGCGTTTCTGCTGAGCGCGGCCGGCGCGGCCGCACTCGCCGGATGCGCGGGCTCCAGCTCGACCGATGCGATGAATCCATCGAGCTCGGGGACCGCGAGCCTTGCCCGGTTTCACGGAATGGACTTGACTCGAATCGTTGCCATGACGAACCGGATGCACGCGTCGCCGAAAATCCGGTATAACAAGCGACGTTCCTGGAGCCGGCAGCAGCGCGCCGGCGGTTTCTTGACCTACGCATCGGACGGGGCATCGGGAACGGTGGACATCTACAACACGCAAGTCAAGAACGGCAAGCTCTACGGTCAAATCACCGGCTTCGCGCTGCCGTTCGGCGCTTGCGCGGACGCAAGTGGGAACGTTTACGTCGCCGACCTGGGAAACCAGGACGTCGTCGAGTTCGCCCACGGCGGCATCACACCGATCAATACGTTCTACGCGAGCGGTGCGCTGATCGGCTGTTCGGTCGATCCGACTACCGGCAACGTCGCCGTGTCGGCCTTTTTCGGCGCGAACCAATCGTCGTATAGCGGCGGCGTGTACGTCTTTCCGGGCGGCTCCAGTACGCCGGCCTTCTATTCTGATCCCAACGTCGCGCTGTATTATCCGCCCGCGTACGATAGCCAAGGGAACCTGTTCGTGCAGGGACTTGGCAACGGATACGCCTGGGGAAGCGGCGGAGCGAGCTACCTCGACGAGCTTCCGAGCGGCGGAAGTTCGTTGGAGGAGCTCTCGCTTTCCGGCGCGACGATTTACTTTCCCGGAAGCGCGCAGTGGGACGGCAAGTACGTCATGCTGACCGACCAGGCCTACCAAGACGGCTCGACGACCGGGCTCTACCGCGTCACCGTTTCGGGTTCGACCGCCACCGTGGTCGGCGCTTCCGACTTAACCGATACATGCGGTTACTATGGCAGTAGCACCGACGTCATTCAGCCCTGGCCCAACGGCACGACGTTCAAGATGAATCAGGTGTTGGGCGGCAACCTCGCCTGCTATTCGCGGTTCGATACGTGGAAATACATGGAGGGCGGAAATCCAAAGCGGTCGCTGCCCCGGAACATCGCGCCGGTCTTCGGAACGGGCCAAACCCTCAGCCCTCCAAAATAGCCTCGAGCCGGAGCGCGCGGTTTTCGTCCGCGCGCTCCAAGCAGCTTGCGATGATTATCGCTTGACTTCGGGCGACGATGCGATTTCGGCCGCCGACGACGCTCCCTGGAGCGTCGAGAACGGACTGGTCTGCCCCTTCTTGTAACCGACGACGTCGTCGTCTTGATTCGTTTGGAAGAACATGCCGGAGTGCGTCACGCCGTCTTGCGTCGGACCGTCGATGCCGCTCGTGATCGTTTCGTACGGACTGGTCGAGCCGGACTTGTAAACGGAGACGTCGTTTCCGCTAAAGTTGGCGACGTAAACCTGATCCTTTTTCCCGATCGTGATGCCGACCGGGCCTTCAAGGCCGCTCAGGTTCGCGTTCGTAACTCCGGTCGAGCCGGATTTGATTTCAAAGACCGCGTTGCTCGTGTCGCATGCAACCCATACGGTGTTCTTTGAATCCACGGCGATGCCGACGGCCTGACCGTAGTCATTGAAGTTGATGGTTTCGAACGGCGACGTCTGTCCCGCAGCGTAGGCGGTGATCTCGTTGGTGCCGAGATTGGAGACGAAGACGTTCCCTTTCGAGTCGACGATGACGCCGTACGGGCTGGAAATGCCGTCGGTAATCGTCAAATCCGGCGAGCTCGAGCCGGGAGCGTACACCGTCACCGAATTGCCGCTGATGTTGGCCACGTACAGGTTGCCCTTTTTGTCGACTGCGGCGCCGAAGGCGCAGTCGACGCCGTCGGTGATCGAGCCTTCGGGCGAACTGTTCGCGTCGTTCGGATCGTACAGGAGTACGCTGGAACAGTCGGCTACGAAGAGGGTGGGAGCCGGCTTTTTCTTCTTCGGCCACCCCGCGGGTGCGTTGGGTTTGCCGGGAAAGAGGGGAATGACGATCGGGCCGGAGACGGCCGGGCCCGGTAAGACTCGGACCGGCCCGCTATACTTGCTCGCCGAAGGCGCAAGTGATGTAGACGATGAGCCGGGTGCCAGCGAATTGCTCGCGCAACCGGCCGCAAACGAAAGCGCCGCCGCTGCAACCAGCATGCGGCGCGGGAACGTATGCAACATATTGGATCCTCCCAAGGAGTTAGGGAAGGGGCATTTTCCGATCGTCGCATCGCGCCCCTGCCGCCGAGGCAGGGCAACCCCGTGGTATCATGTGCCCGGTGGATCTATTTCGCTCGAGGATCGAGACGCCGTTCGGACCGATGCAGGTTGCGGTCGATGCGGAGGGCGTGCTCGTCGAAGTGTTGTTGCCCAATCGCGGTCGCCGGGAAGAAACGCGCACGTGCTTTACGCCTGAGGCCCGCGAAGGAACGCGCGCGGTACGCGCGCAGCTCCACGAATACTTTTCGTGCCGGCGGCGCGACTTCGATCTGCGGTTGAATCCGTGCGGATCGGCCTTCGAGCAAATCGTCTGGGAGCGCTTGCGCGCGATTCCGTACGGCCTGACGACGTCGTACGGGGCAATCGCGGGCGAGCTTGGCCTGCGTAACGGCGCCCGCGCCGTCGGGCGGGCGAACGGCGCCAATCCGATTCCGATCGTCATCCCGTGCCATCGGGTCGTCGGAACGGATGGAACGCTGACCGGCTACGGCGGCGGCTTGCCCCTCAAGCGCGCTCTACTCGAGTTGGAAGGCGTCATCGATCCGGCGGCTCCGCGTCTTTTCTAACGCCGTTCTCGAACGATCGCTTCGTAGAAGGTCGCGAGGTCGATGTTGCCGCCGGAGATTACGGCGACGATCGGGCCGTCACCGATCTTTCCGCTCAGTGCGGCGGCGAGCGACAACGCGCCCGCACCTTCGGCGATGACCCGCGATCGCTCCGCGAGGAGGCGCATTGCATTGCGGGTCTCGTCGAGGGTAACGACGACGGAGTCGTCGACGAGGCCGCGCATTCGTTCCCACATGCGGGGAAAGACGCTCTTGCCGCCGGCGCCGTCGACGAAGGAGGGTTGCCACTGCTCGAAGGCTGACGGCTTTCCCAACTGCAGCGAGCGCGCGTACGGCGCCGCCGTTTCCGGTTCGGCGACGAAGACGCGCACGCCGCGCTTCCTCGCGCGGACCGCGGATGCCACGCCCGTGATCAAGCCGCCGCCGCCCAGCGCGGTGACGACCGCGGCAACGTCGGGGAGATCCTCGACGATCTCGAGCCCGGCGGTGGCGTTGCCCGCGATGAAGTCGTCGTCGTCGAACGGATGAACGAACGTGCCCTCGATGCCTGGATACGTATGACGTTCCAAGGCTTCCCAGCAGGCGTCGAACGAGGCGCGAACGATCGTTGCGCCGAGCGCCTGCATCCGCCCGATCTTAGTTTCGGGCGCCGTCTCGATCGCTACGACCGTGCAGGGGACGCCGGCTGCGCGAGCCGCATACGCGATTCCCTGGCCCGCGTTGCCTGCGCTGATCGTCCACACGCCCAGCGCGCGCTTTCCGGGAGCGAGCATCGCGACCGCGTTGGCGGCTCCGCGCAGCTTGAAGGAATTGATGGGTTGGAGATTTTCGAGCTTGAGGAAAATCTTCGGCCGGGAGGTACCTTGGAGCTCCAGCAGCGGCGTGCGCACGATCGTCCCGGCGATGCGCGCTCGCGCGGCTTCGATCGCATCGAGCGAAATCGGTTGCACGGTCGTTCTCTGTCCGGTCACGGCGACGACGTTCGCCGCGCTTCGGAATGCTCCGCCGAGGTTAATCCGGAGCGCCGGCAGTATTTAGTCGCGTGAGCACGGCGGTATTGGGACAAGCTCGTTTCGTGCTATGCGTGGCCGCATCGCTGGCGGCCTTGGCGGGGTGTACGCGCAGCGGCGCCGCGCGGAACGGCCCTCCGCACGTTTTGCGGATCGCCTATGCGGGCGATCCGGCGTCGCTCGTGCCTTTCGTTGCGATCGATCAAGAGATCATCGCGCTCGACACGCTTTTCTGCCAAACGCTCGTGGGGCTCTCGGCGAACAATCGCGATGTCCCAATCCTCGTCACTCGCATCCCGTCTCGACGTAACGGCGACATCTCCCGGGACGGTACGCGAATCACCTATCACCTCCGTCGCGACGCGCGCTTCGCCGACGGCGTCGCGCTCACGTCGGCCGACGTCGCCTTCACTTACCGGGCGCTCTTCGATCCCCGCAATCGCGCCACGTCGCTCCAGCCATATCGGCAGATCCGTTCCTTGCAAACTCCCGATGCGCACACGGTCGTCGTTCGACTGCGAAAGCCTTGGAATGCCGCCGTTCGCGTGCTCTTCGCCGAAGCCGACTACGTCTACGGCATCTTGCCGAAGCACGCGTTCGCCGATACGAAGGTCGTGGGGACGCCCTGGGAAAACGCGCCGTTCGGTACCGGGCCGTTCCGCGTGAGAGCATGGCTGCGCGGCGACCGGATCGTTTTGGAGCGGAATCCGTACTATCGTCCGCGGCCGAAGCTCGACCAAATCGTGCTGCGGATCGTTCCGAATTTGAACTCGAATTTCGTCGCGCTACAGTCCGGTGCCGTCGACGTCGGGACGCTGACGGCTGAAAACGTCGCACAGGCGCAGCGCCTCGCCGGCGTTCGCGTCCTGCGCATTCCCGAGAACGCGACGCGGCTGCTTTACCTGCAAACGCAGGCGCCGCCCACGCGCGATCTTCGGGTGCGCCGGGCGATTGCGAGCGCGCTCGACTACGCGGCGCTTGCCGGCGCGTGGCGAAACGAATATCCGCCTGCCGCGTCATTTCTTCCGCCGCCGATCGTCACGTGGGAGAACGTGGTCGTCCGGCCGTACGTTCACGACGTGAGCGCCGCAAACCGCGCGCTCGATGCCGCCGGCTGGCGAATGCGCAACGGAGTCCGCTTCAAAGACGGGATCGCGCTCGGCGGTCTCATCGGCGTGAACTCCGAGGATCCGATCAACGTTCGCATCGCTACGCTCGTGCAAGCGCAACTGGCGACGGTCGGAATGGAGCTTTCGATCAAGTCGAATCCGACGCGAATCTGGTTCAGTCCGGACGGTTTGTTGCGCAACGGAAAGGCCGCCATCGTCGGCGAGACGTGGGTCGGCGGCAGCGATCCGGAGCAATCCTTGAACTTCCGCTGCGTCCAGGCCATCGCGGGCGACGAGAACCATTCCTTCTATTGCTCCAAGCGTTTTGAGGCCCTGTACGGCGATCAGGAGGATACGCCGAGCCGCGCGCGCCGCGAGCGCGATTTCAACGCCATCCAAGGTCTGATTCACGCCGACGTTCCCGTGATTCCGCTCTATTACGAAGATCGATTGCTCGGAGTGAGCAAACGAGTAACGGGTTACCGCCTGAACATGTTATGGATTCCGGTTGATGCCGAAGCGTGGGACGCGCGTTAGCGCGAAATATGCCGCGATTCCGGCGAGCTCGACGCCGACCCCGTAAAGCGTATCGCGCGGATAGATCGCGAACTCGGCGGCGAAGATGGCGAGCAATACGACGATGAAGAAGCCCGTCGTTACGGGATGTCCCGGCACCGTCGTCGCCGGCACCGGACGTTTGGCGTCGCGCGCGCGCAGGATGAAAACCGCTATGGCCGCTAGGAAGATGAAGAGCCACTGCGGCGCGACGACCCAGTTGATGATCTGCTCGTACGTTCCCGTCAGCGCAATGAACGAGGTTATGACCGCTTGCAGCAGTATCGCGACGACCGGCGCGCGCGTCGAAGGGCTGATCCAGGCGACCTGCTTGAAGAACAACCCTTCGGCGGCCATTTGAAAATAGACGCGGGGAAACGCGAGCATGCAGGTGCTGAGATAACCGAGCGTCGAGAGCGCGATTGCCACGGCGATGAAGCGGCTCCCGAGGTCGCCGACGGCCGCGCGCATCGCCTGCGCCGCCGGCGCCGCGGTGGCGGCGACCCCGCCGGCACCGAGCATACGAAGGTAGGCAATGTTGGCGAGCACGTAGATCGCGATCACGACGAGGATGCCGGCGATCAGGGCGCGCGGAATCGTGCGGCGGGCGTCGACCGTTTCGGCCGTCACCAAGGCGGCCGACTGAAATCCCGAATAGGTAAAGAGAACGGGCAGCATCGCGACCCCGATCGCCGCGACGAGCGAGGCGGAAGGCTCGAACGGCGGCGCCGGCGCGAACGTATGCGGATGTGCCGTGAAACAGGCGACGATGAGAATGCCCAATGCGCCGACCTTGAGCAGCACCGTCAGATTCTGCCAGTTACTGCCTTGGCGCACGCCCAGCGCATTGATTGCGGCCAGCACGACCAGCGTGACCACCGCGACGATCCGCGGATCGAGCGACAAACCGGCGAGCGGCCCGAGATAGCCCGCGAAGAGAACGGCCGCCGCGGCGTTCGCGCCGCTGCCTGAAACCAGCAGCAGCGTCCATCCGAAAAGGAATCCGACCATGGGATGGTAGGCGTTGCGCAGGTAACCGTAGAGGCCGCCGCCCAGCGGCCGGCGCGCGGCGAGCTCGGCGAAAACGAAGGCGCCGATCAGCGCGATGACGCCGCCGGCCAGCCAGCAGCCGATCACGATGGCAGGGAACTGCGCCCGCTGCGCAACGACCGCAGGCGTCCGAAAGATTCCCGAACCGACGATTCCGCCGATCGCGATCAGCGTGAGGTCGAAGGTCTTGAGGCGCCGTACGAGCTGTCGCCGCACTACGGACCTTGATGCATGCGGCGGCTCGGCACGTTAGGTTTGGGCGGAAGCCGTCCCTGCAAGTCGAATACGATCGAATGCGTCTTTGCCTCGTCGTTCTCGCCGCGGTTGCCTTCGTCGCCTGTACGAACAACGACTACGTCCCCAACGTGATTCGGTTGAATCCCGACGGCACGTCGGCGCATCCTGCAAATCAGTCGATCGAGTCGTCGTTCACGTTGACGGCAGAAGAAGACGGATACACCGGGCAGTTCACGGCGCAGACGATCGTCGGAAAATGCTGGGTCGTTCAAGCGCCGATCACGACGAGCGGGGCGTGGACCGTCGTTCCACAGGGCGCGACCTGCAGCACGAGGCTCGACACCGAGCAGATTCAGGTCAAGGACACCAAAGGAAACTCGGCCGTTACCTATATCCACTCCACCTAAGGGGCGAGCTGCGTCAAAACGTACGCGGCGACGTCGTGCAGATCGTTCGGCGGCATATGCCAGCGCGGCATGACGGGATCGAGCGGCTCTCCATCGTTGTCGATGCCGGTCGAAATCGCGCGCTCCAGTAAAGCGAGCGTGTACGGATGGCGCTGATCCGTTACGAGCGCGCGGTGACGTAGGTCCGCACTGACGACGCCCCCGGGAAAGTGCACGCCGCCGGAACCGTCGGTGCGATGGCAGGCGGCGCAATACGCAAAGAGCGGTCTCGGTGACGCCGAAATCGGTACGCCGGAGCCGTCCCGGCCGGTGAGAAAGATGGCGCGGCCGTTGGAGAGTTGGGACGGCGACGCGCAAGCGGTCAGCGCCAGGACCGCGAGACCGAGCAACCCGGCCGCTGCGCCTGCCGGCGTACGTCTGAGAGCGCCAAGCCGCATAGCCGGTCTTTCGTCGGCGTCGGCAACCGCCACTGCGGGAGTCCGATGGACCGTCTTGGAAATCTCGACCATGTTGGGCAGGTTCCGATTCATTTCGGCAATGTCGTGGTTGGTCGCAACCGCCGCCGGGTGCTCGGGTTACGGCGCACCCGCCGGCGCACCCGCCGGCGTTCCCACGGCGCCGTCACTTGGGAGCTCGGTAAGCAAGTACATCTCGCACGTCGTCGTCGTCATTCAAGAGAATCGCAGCCTCGAGAATTTCTTCGCGGGATTCCCGGGCGCCAACGCCCCGCTCTACGGCTGTGCGAAAAAACAGCAAAAACAGTTTGCAGCGCGTGGTGCTCAACGCACGAGCTCGGGTTGCCCGTCCGGCGACGTCGTCATTCGCCTCCATCAGATTACGTTCGACGGTCCCGATCTGCGCCACGACTGGGAATCCTCGATGGCCGATTGGGACAAGGGCAAGATGGATGGATTCTACGAGTTCGGGAACCACACCAAAGACGAAGCGTACGCCTACGTCGTGCATAAGCAGACCGAACCGTATTGGGCGATGGCCCGCCAATACGTGCTCGCCGACGAGATGTTCCCCACCGAATTCGGCGGGAGTTTCACGGCCCATCTCACGCTCGTAGCGGGAACCGACGACATCAAGCTGCCGTCCGAAGCCGAAGTCGACTTTCCGAGCGCCGCGCCCGACGATTGCGACTCGCCACCCGGCACGAAGAGTTCGTACATAACCGAGAAGCCGTACCGGGTCAAGTATTATTTCCAGGGGCCGTTCCCGTGCTTCGATCAGTTCAATACGATGGCCGAAGTGCTCGACCGCGCCGGGGTCTCGTGGAAGTTCTACGCGACCAAACTGCTCGACGCCGGCTTCTGGGAGCCGTTCGAGGCGATCAGGTACGTACGCTACGGTCACGACTGGCGCTCGAACATCATCGTGCCGCAAACGAAGATTCTAACCGATCCCGAAAAAGGCGAGCTGGCCTCGGTGAGCTGGGTCACGCCGAGCAAGGCCGATTCGGATCATCCGGCCGCTCACAGCGATTTGGGGCCGTCCTGGGTCGCATCGATCGTGAACGCGATCGGTGAAAGTCCCTACTGGAATACGACGGCGATCATCATCCTGTGGGACGACTGGGGAGGCTGGTACGACAACGCCCCGCCGCCGCAGCTCGATTATCGCGGCCTCGGCATTCGCGTGCCGTGCTTGATCATCTCGCCGTACGCGAGGCAAGGAGAATCGCACGAAGGCTACGTGTCGCACACGCAATACGAGTATGGCAGCATCCTGAGGTTCATCGAGCAGGTTTTCGACCTTCCCCATATCGGCACGGAGGCGAACGGCTATACGGATAAGCGCGCCAACAGTCTCATCGACAGCTTCGACTTCACGCAGTCTCCGCGTCCGTTCACGCCGATTAAAACGGTCTACCCGAGCTCGCGCTTCATTCACGAGCCGCCGTCGGACGAACCCGTCGATACGCAGTAGCGCGCGGTTGGCAAAACCGCGCGCTCCGTTTCTTATGCGGACGAACGCCGCGGTTCAGTAGACCGGCGCGGTGCCCACGCCGGTCGGCGGCTGCTCAATCGGCGGAATCGGTTGCGAGAACGGAATCGGCGTCGGTGTGGGACCCGAGAACGGAATCGGCGTCGGAACGGGGCCCGAAATCGGCTGCCCGAGGATCGGCGTGGGAGTGGGCCGGCGCTGCTCGTACCCATTGACGAGGGCACCGCCGAGGTCCACGTCGTGCGCGCTAACGTCGACGTTCACGCCTTTCTCTTGGGGGGTAAGCGTCGTCTCGATTCGTCCCCCATTGCCGTTCTGCGCGCTCACGCGCAGTGCCCCGTTCTGCTCGTAGGTAACCGACTCGCCGTTGCCGAGCTGCAGCGTCTGTCCCTTCGCGATGGAGATCGATTGTCCGTAGCTCGTGATCGACGCGTCGCCGTCGTTATTCATCGTGACCGTCGTCGCCCCGTTGTTCAGCGCGACCGTCGCCGATTGGTTCCAGTCGACGCCTTTACCGTCGCGCGGCGTAACCTGCGTCGAGACGCGAAATCCGCCGGCGATCGAATCGGAGTTGATCAAATCGGGTTGCGAAGCCATGTTGTTCCATTTGGCACCGTTGAAGGATAGATGCGGATCGCCGTCGCTCGAACCTTTGGCGTTTTGGAAGTAGCGTTCGTTGCCGGAGGGCGGGCAACCGGTGCCGCCGTATGGCGAACAGCCGTTACCGCCGTTGGGCGGACAGCCGTTACCGCCGTTGGGCGGACAACCGTTGGATCCGTAGGGCGAATTGGAGCCGTAGCCCATCAGCGACTGAAGCATCTGCATCAACTGCTGCAAGACGCCCATGAGCGGCCCGAAGAGCCCTTGCATCGAGCTCGAGCTGCCGTAGCCGTCGGCGTACGAGGATGAGGCATCGCTTTGAGTGAGCCAAGGCGGAACGAAACGCGAGATATTGTCGCCCGCGGCGGGTGCAGCCGACCCGGCAAAGAGCGCGCCTTCGGCTTGCGCGCCCTCGGCGGGAGAGGAGAGCGAACTTGGGGTGAGCGAGCCGTCGAACGGCTGAACGTACATCATAAACCTCCGTCGTAATGAATTGCGCTTCGATCACGACGAGTGCGCTGCGCGACAAGGGGCGGCGGACACGCTAGAAAAACCGAGGCGACATGAGCGATACGCAGATAACCACCGTGGCCCGTCTTCAGCAGCGCTTGGAAGCGCTCAAGGAGCGTCTTTGACGACGCCGGCAGCCGTCGCCGGATAGCCGAGCTCGAGGAACGCTCGCGATCGCAGGAGTTCTGGAGCGATCCGGACTCGGCGCAGCGCACGATGAAGGAACTCGCCGAGTTACGCGAACGGACGGAGTCGTTCGCTGCCGTCGGCGCCGCGCTCGACGAAGCGCGCGAGCTGCTGGCGCTCTTCAAGGACGATCCGGCGGCCGAAGGTGAAGCCGATCGGAGCATCGCTTCGGCGGCGGACTCGCTCGAAGCGCTCGAGATGGCGGCCAGCTTTAGCGGTGAGTTCGATGCGCACGACGCAATCGTGAGCATCTTCACGGGGGCCGGGGGAGTCGATGCCGCCGATTGGACGGCGATGCTCGCTCGCATGTACCTGCGCTGGGCGGAAACGAAGGGATTTTCGACGCAGATCGTCGACGAGTCGCCGGCCGAAGAAGCCGGTTTGAAATCGCTGACTTTCTTCGTACGCGGCCGTAACGCTTATGGGTTGCTCGAGAGCGAGCGCGGGGTTCATCGCCTGGTCCGGCTTTCACCGTTCGACGCGGCGCACCGCCGCCACACCTCGTTTGCGGCAGTCGACGTTATCCCGGAGGTTGAAGCCGGCGAAAGCCCCGACGTCGAGATCAAGCCCGACGATCTGCGAATCGAAACATTCAAATCCGGCGGCGCGGGCGGGCAATACGTGAACAAGACCGAGTCGGCGGTTCGAGTCGTGCACCTGCCGACCGGAATCGTGGTTGCCTCGCAGCAAGAACGCTCGCAAGCGCAAAACCGCGAAGTGGCGTTGAACATTCTGCGCGCAAAGCTGGTTGCCCGCGCGGGCGAGGAGCGCGACCGGAAGCTCGCCGATTTGCGCGGGGAACGTCAGGCGAACGAGTGGGGCTCGCAGATTCGGTCGTACGTGCTGCAGCCCTACCAACTCGTCAAGGATCATCGCACCGGCGTCGAAACGGGTAACGTCGGCGACGTACTCGACGGTCGAATAGATACGTTCATTTGGCCCTTTCTCCAGCAGCGTCGCGGCGCGCCGCCGGGGTAACCATGCGCGACCGTTTTTTGTGGATTGGGGTGGCGGTCTACGCGGCGCTCTTCGCGTGGCTGGGGTCGGTGAAGTACGCCGCGCATCGCAACCTGGTGGATTTCGGAATCTTCGCGCAGACGGCGGCAAGCGCGTTCGGCTGCTTCTGCAATCCGATCGAGGGTAGTCACTGGGCGTTTCATTTCTCGCCGATTCTCTATCCGGTGGGGATCGCGGTCGCGTTGATGCACGCGCCGCTCACGATGATCGCGCTTCAGGCGATTGCCGGTGCGCTTGTGGCGCCGCCCGTCTACGCACTGGTTCGGGCGCGCAGCGACGCCGGGCGCGCGCGGCTGGCGGCACTCGTTACGTGGCTCTATCCCCCGCTTGCCGGACTGATCTTCGGCGACTTTCACGAAAACGGTTTCGCGCCGGCGGCGGTGGCCTGGACGATCTACTGCTTCGACGCCGGTCTGATCGGCGCGACGTTCATCGCGGCACTCGTCACGTTGTCGATCAAAGAGGATCAAGCCGTTTTTTTGGCCGTCGCCGGCGCGCTGGGCGCGTGGCGCTTTCGCGGGACGAGCCGCGGCCGCGTTGCCGCTGCGATCGCGACCGTCAGCGTGCTCGTGCTGTTGGTCTTTTTCGGATACATCCGTTCGCACGCAACGGCTTGGAACGGAACGTCGTGGCAGCCGATGCGCTTTTATGCCTGGAGCGTAGCCGACGCGGCGACTCTCGTCGCGGGAATCGGCGCGCGAGCCGGCTTCGTGGTGCTCGTCTTCGTGCCGTTGCTCTTTTTGCCGTTTCGCTCCGCCGCGATCTGGCTCGCGGTCGCACCGCTTGCCGAAGTGCTTCTTTCGCGCATCCCGGCGACGTTCGTGGTCGGAACGCATTATGCCGGAGCCTGGATCGGTTACGTTCTGGCGGCGTTCGCCTTCGCGCTACGCGATCTCCCGGCCGGAAAGGCGCGCGTCGCGCTGATCGTCTGTGCCGCGCTCTGCGCGCTGGAGCTGGCCGTCGCCGATCCTCTCCATCCCGCGTTGAATCTGCGCGCCGTGCAATCGCGCGACGCGGCTTTGGACTGGTTCTTGACGACGCTACCGGCCGATGCCAGCCTGGCAACGCAAGAAGAAGCCTACACGCATTTGGCCCTCGCGGATCCGTACGCGCGTCTCTTGCCCGAGCTGCCCGGCCGGGAAGTGCGGGCCTGCTTCGTCCTGATCGATTGGAACTTTCCCGATTCCGCGCGCTTGCAGGAATACGGCGCGGCCTTCGAGCGGCTCGTGGAGCGACAGCGCTATCTTCTCGTTGCGAAGCGCGGCGGCATCGAGCTTTATCGCCGTACCGGCGGCTGCCGTTAACTCGATACGAGTTGCACGAGCGCATCGCTCGCCGTTACCGGCCATCCCGAATCGCCGCGGACGATGCGGTGCGGTGCGGCCCACGGCGTCCAGCGGGCAACCTGCAGCGCGAAGTCGCGCCGCGCGGGGAAAACGGCGACGACGGGCGTTCCGATCATGCCCGCGACGTGCAAGGCGCCCGAATCCGGAGTCACGATCGCCCGTGCCGCGCCGATCGCCGCCTTCCACGGCTCGACGTCGTCGAAGTAGGTGACGGCGAGTCCGGTCGCTCCCGCGATTTGCCGCGCATAGGCGGCCTCGCGTCGAGCCGAGAGCAGCGCCGGAGCTCCGCCGGCCGCTAGCCGGCGAACGAGCTCGATGACGTCCGCGAGAGCAATGCCCAGCCGCTCCCACTTGTCGGTGATCTGCACGGCCACGCGTTCACGCCGTTGGGACGTGCATTCGAGGATGAGCGGCCGCAGCTGCGCCGCGTCACGCGTCGGCGGCTCGTCGCCCACGAGCGGCCGCGCCAAGTCGAAGAGTACGGCGCATTCATGCGGTGCCCGCGAATCCAGGCCGGCGCTGCGATAAATCGTGCCGGTGAGGAAACGGCGCGTCCAGAGCGTCTTGAACGGCTTCCCCCAGCCATTGGCAAAGCCGACGCGCGCCGGCGCGCCCACCGCGCCGGCAAGGCGGTAGCCGGCCGGATCTTCGGTCGCTACCAGGACGTGCGTGTAGTCGTGGCCGCGCAGCTCGCGCCCCAGGCTCGCGATCGCGGCGAGATTCGATCGAGTGCTCGAGCGCAGCTCGAACTCGGCGACGATGCTACGGCGAACGGCGCCGGAGGCGAAAATGCCGGCGTTTTCGCGGCTGAGCACCAAGTCGACCGGCAGTGCGCGGCGGCGTAACGCGGCGAGCAGCGGCGTCAGCGCGAGCGCGTCGCCGATCGCGTCGAGGCGGATGATGAGCACCGACGCGGAAACACTCGGCATGGCCGTTCATTGCGCCTGCGAATTCACGGTCGCCTGCCTGCTGCCGTGATTGCGCGCGACGACGTGGTGACGTTCGAGCAGCTGGACGGATACCGGACCGTTCGCAGCTTCGGACACGTTTCGGGAACCGCGTCGCGTCCGCGCAATCGCTTACGGTCGACCTTTCGCAGTCTTGGGATGCTGATCGGCCTGGCCGGTTCGGAGTTTCTCAGCGATGCCGAGCAGCTGCGCAACGAGGCGATCGAAGCGCTGCGCCGCCGAGCCGGCACGATGGGAGCCAACGCCGTCATCGGTCTGCAGTTCTTCGTTTCCGACGAGCCCGACGGATCGTGCGAAGTGGTCGCGTTCGGCAACGCGGTTGCGGTGACGAAGACGGAGGATGCTTGAGTGGAGAACGGCGAGCGGGAGCGCCGGGCAGAGCTGCTCGCGCAAGCCTCGACTGCGGCCGCCGCCTGCCGCAAATGCCCGATCGGGTACGAGCGGCGCAACAACGTCTACGGCGAAGGCGATCCGTGCGCGCGCCTGATGGTCGTCGGAGAGGGCCCTGGCGAGACCGAGGACCAGCTGGGCCGGCCTTTCGTCGGTCGCGCCGGCCAACTGCTCGATCGCATGCTGGCGGCGATCGAGCTCGCGCGCGAAGAAGTCTACATTTGCAACACGGTCAAATGCCGCCCGACGCTTGCGGGGCCGTATGGAGCGCGTAACCGAGCGCCGGACGCGCAGGAGATGGAAAACTGCCGCCCCTTTTTAGACCAGCAGATCGCTATCATTGCGCCGCAAGTCATCCTTGCGCTCGGGTCGCCGGCCGCGAAGTCGTTTTTGGGGCGCGATTTTCAGATCACGCGGATGCGCGGCCGCTGGTATGCCGGTCCGCGCGACACGCCGCTCATGGTGACCTTCCACCCGGCCTACGTCCTGCGGCAGACCGGCGGCGAGATCGAGGGCGTGAAACGCATGGTTTGGGCCGATTTGAAGGCGGTTCGCGCAAAGCTCGACGCGCCGCCCGAAGTCCCGCACGTGCAAGCGGTCGAGATACGTCAGGCGAGTCTCTTTGAAGCCCGTTGAAATCTGGCTTCGCGACGCCGTCGCGCGCGCCGGCTTCCAAAACGCCGGTGAGTTCGCGAGCCGGTTCGACCTCAAGCCGTACCGGCTGCGGCAGCTCTACCACGCCGCCGCCAAAGAGCTGCTCGACAGCGTGAGCGAGGTGAGCACGCTGCCGAAGGCACTGCGCACGGCGATCGCGGAGTGCGGCGTCGCCCTCTGCGCGGTCGAGCCGATTACCCTCCAACGCTCGCGGGACGAGCAGACGTTGAAGGCGCTCTTTCGGCTACGCGACGGCAACGAAGTCGAAGCCGTGCTGATGGAGCATTACGGCAATCGCACCACCGTTTGCATCTCTTCGCAAGCGGGATGTGCCTTTGCCTGCGCATTCTGTGCGACCGGGCAAGGCGGATTCAACCGCAACTGCTCCGCCGGCGAGATTTTCGATCAAGCGCGCTTCTTCGCGCGACTCCTCGCCGCGCGCGCGAAGCGAATTACGAACGTCGTGTTCATGGGCATGGGCGAGCCGTTTCACAACTACGATGCGGTCATGGACGCCGTCGCGCTGCTCAACGACCCGAACGGTTTCGGGCTGGGACAGCGCCACATCACGATCTCGACGGTCGGCCTGGTCGACAAGATCGATCGCTTCGCCGGCGAGCGGCTCCAAGTCAATCTGGCCATCTCGCTCCACGCGCCGACCGACGAGCTTCGCTCGCGGCTGATGCCGGTCAATCGACGGTTCCCGCTCGGCGAGTTGATGGCGGCGTGCGAACGGTACGTTGGCAAAACCAAGCGCAAGGTGTTCTTCGAATACGTGATGCTCGCGGGCGTGAACGACGATGCCGCTTGCGCAAAAGAGCTCGCGCGGCTGATGCGCGGTCACCTCTACCACGTCAACTTGATTCCATACAACACGACGCCCGACGGCCGGTTCGCGGCCACGCCGGATGCGCGAATTTGGGAGTTCGCGGCGATCCTCGATGCGGCGGACGTTGCGGTGACCGTCCGGCAAAACATGGGTCGCGACATCGCCGCCGCCTGCGGCCAGCTGCGCGGAACGGTCGAACGGAATCGAACGGCAAGACGCGCGGCCGATGCCGAAACGGTGATTTAGTCTGCGTGGAGCCGCTCGGCGGGGACCCCGGTGCTAACGACCTTTCGCAAAAATGAGGAGCTGCAAGCCCGCGAATATCAAGACCAGCTCTATCAAGAGCGCGAAAATTCGTTCCGGCAGACGTTCGACGATGTTCCTTCCAACGTACGAGCCGGCGATCATTGCCGGAGACAAAGCCAAGCCGATGAGCGCCGATTGCGCGGAGATCAAACCCAGGTTTCGATAGGCGAGCGCCTTCGTCGCATGCATGCAGAGCGCGCCTACCGCTTCAGTCGCGACGTATGCGGTCTTGAGCAAGCCGTACGATAAGAACCACGGCGCCACGAACGGACCGACGCTTCCAAGGATCGCCGACAGGAATCCGAATGCGACGCCCACGGGCACAAAGCCCCAGAGCGCCATCGCACGACGGTGAAATGCCGTGTGACGATAGACGACCGTGGCGAGCAAGAAGATGCCGAGCAGCCGCTCCAGCCAGACAACCGAAAGGTCAGCGAAGATCACCGACCCGGCTATTGCGGATGGGACCGCGCCGAGCACGAAAAGGCCGGCAACCTTCCAATCGATCGCGTGGCGTCCGAAGAATGCCCGGGACCCGTTCCCCACGGCTTGCGCAATCGTAAGAATCACGACCGCAGGACGCGCACCGTAAGCGGCAACCAGTGCCGGGAGCATTAGAACCGCTCCGCCGAAACCCGTCACTCCGGAGATCGTCGAGGCAATGAAAGCGAGAACGAGCACGCCGCCGAAAACGAAGGTGTTAACGAGAGTCGCGTGCGGCGCCATGTCGTGCTCGACCTTCGTCCGGTTTTCCGCCGAGCCTTCGCTCGCGGCCCGCTTGGGAAGGATTTGCCGCCCGGAAACGCAACCGCTCAATTACGTCCGGAGGAGCTGCGTCTCCCTTCCGGAGCAAACTCCCTCGCTACATCTGTAAGGAGACCCACATGATGCGTTCGTTGACTGCAACGCTGTGTACGATGGTCGCCGTTGGACTTCTTGCGGGCTGCTCGGGGTTCGGATCGACGAGCTCCTCGCTGCCCGGCATGGGAAGCCAATCGCAGCGTCTGCACAACGCAAACAATGCGCCGCTCAGCCTGATTCCACAGGGTTTCGTCCCGGCGGGCGTACGGCGGCTTCACCTCGACGTCCCTCCTCTGAAGAAAACCAAATCCTCCGGACTGATCTACGCCAGCGAGTTTTACGGCGACGCGGTCTACGGCTATCCAAATCCCAACAGCAAAGACAAGCCGGCGACCTGCTCGCTCGGCACTTCGGCAAACTATCTCGAATACGTCAACGGCTTCGGGACCGACTCGAAGGGCGACACGATGATTCCGGCGTTAACGCCGAGCACCTCGGACTATCTCTACATCAACGTCTTCAAGCCGAACTGCGGCGCGCTCGTGTGGTCGACCGAGGTCGAAGCCGGACAGGCCGCCGACGCATACACGAATGCCAAGAGCGCGATTACCGGATCGATCCTCGTCGGGTTGCTTCGAATTGGGACCACCGACGCCGGCGGCGCCGTGATATGCTCGGCCAAGAGCGGATGCGGTACGCCGATTAGCAACGCATCGGTTACGGGTTACGTCGCCGGTGTCGCAATGGCGACAAACGGAGACTGCTGGATCTCGGGCGCGACGGACACGACCACGGGCTTCGTTCTCGTGTACTTCAAAGGTTGCACCGGCTCGGGTAAAGTGGCCTCCGGCACGAAGAACGCAAGCTACGGCGGCCTCTTCTTCGACGCGGCGGGCAATCTGGCAGCGGTGGACGGCAGCGGAATGCTGTACGTCTACCAGGGATGCGATCCCAAATGCAAGGTGGTGAGCACCTCGAAGCTCGAGGGTGAGTCGTTCTTCGGCGGTCTCGACTCCAAGGGGACGAGTCTGGCGCTCGGCGATTACGAGAACGGCCAGATCGACGTCTATTCCTATAGCACGAAAAAGGGTGCGAAATACCAGTACAGCTTCTCCAACGGACTCACGCAAAGCGACATGGTCGAAACCGGGCAGTTCGCTCCGGCCATCAAGAAGACCTAATCCGGCAGTCCGGGTCGCGCGCTGCGGCGTCGCTGCCCATCCACCGCTTCGCGCGTTACGGCGGGGGTTTCCGCCGAATGCGATAAATCTAGGAGCGATGGAAACGGCGGCTTCGACGCAGCGCGTCGCCATGGAGGAGATCACCGCGCTGGCAAAGCGTCGCGGATTTATCTTTCAATCGAGCGAAATCTACGGCGGCATCAACGGCTTTTGGGACTACGGCCCGCTCGGCGCCGTTCTCAAGCGCAACGTCAAGGACGCATGGTGGCGCGACACCGTCGAGTTGCGAGACGACGTCGTCGCCTTCGACTCGGCGATCGTCATGCATCCGCTCGTGTGGAAAGGGTCCGGCCACGTCGACGCTTTCCACGACGTGATGATCGACTGTAAGGTTTGCAAGCATCGTTTTCGCGCCGATCACCTGGCAAACCGCTCGCAATGCCCGGATTGCGGGAGCAAAGAGTCGTTTACCGAGCCGCGTAACTTCAATCTGATGATGCGGACGTGGGTCGGTCCGATGGAAGATACGTCGTCGGTCGCGTACCTGCGGCCGGAGACGGCTCAGGGCATCTTCGTCAACTTCAAGAACATCTACCAAACGGCGCGCAAGCGTCCGCCGTTCGGCGTCGCGCAGATCGGCAAATCGTTCCGCAACGAGATTACGCCGGGAAACTTCACGTATCGGTCGCGCGAATTCGAACAAGCCGAGCTCGAGTACTTCGTACCGGACGACGGCAACGATATGGCGGTCTTTCGCGAATGGGTCGAGCGGCGCAGGAATTGGTACGCGCAGTACGGCATCGACTCGGAGCGGTTGCGTTTTTACGAGCTGAACGAGTCGGAGCGTCCGCACTACGCCAAAGCCGGCGTCGACGTCGAATACCTCTTTCCGTGGGGCTGGGGCGAGCTCGAGTCGATCGCGCACCGCGCAACCTTCGATCTCGACGCGCACGTGAAGCTCTCGGGCAAAGACCTCCGGTTTTTCGACGAGGCGGCGAAGACGCATTACACGCCGCTGCTGATCGAGAGCTCGGCCGGCGTCGATCGCACCGTGCTCACGTTCATGATCGACGCGTACGAGCGCGAGCGCAGCGTCGATCCGAACGGTAAGGAGACGGAACGGACCGTGTTGCGCTTTCACCCCGCGATCGCCCCGGTGCAAGTTGCGATCTTCTCGCTGGCGCGTAACAAGCCCGAGCTCGTCGAGCGCGCGCGCTCGATCGAAGGGTCGCTGCGGCGCGACTTCCGGACGCAGTACGACGAAGGAAACATCGGCCAACTCTACCGCCGGCAAGATGAAATCGGAACGCCGTTTTGCATTACCGTGGATTACGATACGCTGGGCGACGGCACGGTGACGTTGCGCGCGCGAGACACGATGCTCCAGGAACGAGTTGCAGCCGAGGGATTAACGAGCTATTTGAGGGAGAGATTGAAACCATGACGGTGCAGGCCGCAAAAGATACCAAGTACGTCTATTCTTTCCAAGAAGGAGAGGCGCTGCGAGCACCGGCCGAGCCCAATGCGATGCGCAACATGCTCGGCGGCAAAGGCGCCGGTCTCGCGGAGATGACTGCGGCCGGCTTGCCCGTGCCGTCGGGTTTTACGATCACGACCGAGGCCTGCTTGCGCTTTTACGAAGCGGGCGGCGTTTTCCCCGACGGACTGCAAGCGCAGATCGACGGCGCGATGGGCGAGCTGGAGACCCGCACGGGCAAAACATTCGGCAGCGTCGAGAATCCGCTGCTGGTCTCGGTCCGCAGCGGGGCGCGCGTCTCGATGCCCGGCATGATGGATACGATCCTCAACCTCGGTCTCAACGACGCAACCGTGGGCGGCCTCGCGAGCCTCACCTCCAACGAGCGCTTCGCCTGGGACGCCTACCGGCGTTTCGTCATGATGTACTCCAGCGTCGTGCTGGGCATCGATAAGGAGCGCTTTGAAGAAGAGATCGACGACGCCAAAGCGCCGGCGGGCGCAGCTACGGATGCCGAGGTCGACGCGCCCACCTGGCGGAAGCTCGTCGGGCGTTTCAAGGCCATCGTACGCGAGAGCACCGGCCGCGAGTTCCCGCAGGACGTGCACGAGCAACTGCGCGGCGCAATCGAAGCGGTCTTCGATTCATGGAATTCGAAACGCGCGGTCGATTATCGCCGCTTCAACAGGTTTTCCGACGATTGGGGCACCGCGGTGAACGTGATGGAGATGGTCTTTGGAAACATGGGCGACGACTCGGGCACGGGCGTCGCCTTCACGCGCAATCCCAACACCGGCGAGCGCGCGCTCTTCGGGGAATATTTGACCAACGCGCAGGGCGAGGACGTGGTCGCCGGAATCCGCACCCCCGAGAAGATCGCCGACTTGGCGAAGCATCAGCCGAAGGTGTACGAGCAGTTCCAAGAGATCGCCGGCCGGCTCGAGCGCCACTACCGCGACGTGCAAGACCTCGAATTCACGGTGGAACGCGGCAAGCTCTTCATGCTTCAGACGCGCAGCGCGAAACGCACCGCGGAGGCTGCGGTCAAGATCGCGCTCGACTTGGTCAAGGAGGGCCTCATCGACAAACGGCGCGCCGTTACGATGGTCGGCGCGAACTCGCTCGACCAGCTCTTCCATTCCCGCATCGATCCCGCTGCGGAGATCGTCGTCGCGTGTAAGGGTCTCAACGCGTCGCCCGGCGCCGCGTGCGGTCGGATCGTCTTTTCCGCCGAGGACGCGGTGGAGTGGAGAGAGCGGGGAAACAAGACGATTCTCGTGCGAACGGAGACGACGCCCGACGACGTTCACGGGATGATCGCGGCGGAAGGCGTCCTCACCGCGAAAGGCGGAGCGACCTCGCACGCCGCGGTCGTCGCGCGCGGAATGGGCAAGCCGTGCGTCGCCGGATGCGATGCCCTGCAGGTCGACCGCCGCAACAAAGCCGCGATGCTCGGCTCGCAGGAGCTGCACGAGGGCGATTGGATCACGATCGACGGCACGACGGGCAACGTCGTCGTCGGCGAGCTGTCCTTGATTCGGCCGTCGTCGAAGCTGCCGGAATGGCTCGCGACCTTCCTGTCGTGGGCCGACGAGCTGCGTCGCCTGCAAGTGTGGGCAAACGCCGACACGCCCGAGGACGCCGTAAAAGCGCGCGAGCTCGGAGCGCAAGGCATCGGGCTCTGTCGCACCGAGCACATGTTCATGCAGCAGGAACGCCTCCCGATCGTGCACCGAATGATTCTCGCGGAAACCGCGCACGAACGCGCTGCGGCGCTCGCGCAACTGCTGCCGTTCCAGCGCGACGATTTCAGCGGCATCCTGCTCGCGATGGACGGCCTGCCGGTGACGATTCGTCTGCTCGATCCGCCGCTTCATGAGTTTCTGCCGTCACTCGAGCAACTGCTCGTCGAAACGACCGAGTTGCGTCTCACCAAGGGTCCCGGCTCCGCCGAATATCAAGCGAAAGAGACTCTGCTTGCGCGCGTGCGCCAGCTTCACGAACAGAATCCGATGCTCGGCCTTCGCGTCTGCCGTCTCGGCATCGTCTTTCCCGAAATCTACGAGATGCAAGTTCGTGCGATCTTTGAAGCGGCTTGCGCGCTCAAACGCGCGGGCCGCGACCCGAGGCCCGACGTCATGATTCCCGGCGTCGGCACGCAGGAAGAGATGCAGCTCACGCGCGAGGCGGCCAAACGAACCGCCGGCGAAGTGCTGGCGCAACGCGGGGTCACGCTGGCGTACCGGATCGGAACGATGATCGAGCTTCCCCGAGCCTGCGTCGTGGCGGACGAACTTGCCGGCTATGCCGAGTTCTTTTCGTTTGGCACGAACGACCTCACCCAAACGACCTACGGATACAGCCGCGACGATGCGGAGGGCTCGTTCATTCCGGTCTACCTCGAAAAGCGCATTCTCAAGGAGGATCCGTTCCAAGTGCTCGACCGCCGCGGCGTCGGCGAGCTGATGCAGCAGGCGGTGCAGCTCGGGCGCGGCGCGCGCGAGGGTCTCAAGATCGGCATCTGCGGCGAGCACGGCGGCGATCCCGGCAGCGTCGCGTTTTGCGACCGGCTGGGACTCGACTACGTTTCGTGTTCCCCCTATCGCGTCCCGATCGCGCGACTGGCCGCGGCCCAGGCCGCCACCGGCGCGTTATCCTAAAGCTCGGCGAAGCGGGCGGCGCACGAAGAGCTTTCGCCAGTAGGCCTTGCCGCTGAGCTTGGCGATCACGTCGGAGACCTCGCGCGCGTCGACGATGCCGGCGGGGCCGTCCACCCAAACGGTCGCTTCGCCGCCCAATCCGAAGGGCAGCCGATGGAGCAGCTGAGCCTGGCTATCGGCCCAGACGTTCTCCGCGCCGAAACGCTCGACCAGCTCCGCGTGACCGGCCTCGAAGGCGCGCAAATCGCGCTCGGCGTTGAACTCGGCCGCCAGCGCCCAAACTCGGACCCGGTTGCGCAGCGCCCGGGCCGCCTCGCTCTGATTGTCGTCGAGCGAGTTGAGGACTCGAAAGTCGTCCCAGCGTAAGAATTCGCCGATCGGGTCGAGCGCGCGCGGATCCGGCCACAGCTCGCGCAGCACGTCGTGGAGCACGTGCTCGAACATCCGCGTCGTGTGATGGAAATAGACCGACGCAAACATCATATAGCGAGCCATGACGAACGACTCCAGCGCGACGACCCCGCGACGATCGATCCCGACGACGAGCTTGCCGTCGCGCTCGAGCACGCGCAGCGACGCGCTTAGCTGATCGGCGTCGTAGCGCCCGGTCGCAACGCCGGTGAAGTAGGCGTCGCGCAGGAGATAGTCCATCCGGTCCGCGTCGAGGTTCGGTCCGCTCACCAGCTCCCGGAGCGCGGGATAACGGCTCCGAGGGTCGCCGACGATCAATCCCAGAACGTCGGCGGGATTTACCTCGAGCGCCGCGATGCCGTCCGTCACCTCCGGCAAGGCAAGCAACGCGGACGTGCGCTGCTCGTGTGCGACCCCGAGCACGCTCTCGCAGGCGTGACTGAACGGGCCGTGGCCGACGTCGTGGAGCAGCAGCGCGGCACGAACGAGGCGGCGCTGGTATGCCGCGTCGGCGGCCGTTCCGAAGAATTCGCGACCGCTTCGAAGCAATTCGTCGAAAGCTCGCGACCCCATGGCCAGCGCTCCGAGCGAGTGCGAGAAGCGCGAATGCTCCGCCGACGGAAACGCGAGGTAGGCCAATCCGAGTTGACGTAGGCGGCGCAGCCGCTGCATCACCGGCAGATCGAGCAGCTGTGCTTCCGCTGTGGATAACTCGATAAAGTGATGAACGGGGTCGAAAATACGCTTCACGACGACGCGACGGAGACTTCGCAGCGAGCGACGAAAGTCCTAGAGAACCATCCGTGAGATACGACCAAGACGTTCTTCGCGAAATCCGGGCGCGCATTGACATAGCGAACCTCATCGGGGGCTACCTGCCGCTCAAGAAGCGAGGCAACGACCTCGTCGGTTTGTGCCCGTTCCACGCCGAAAAGACGCCGTCGTTTCACGTTCATCCCGACCGGGGTTTCTTCAAATGCTTCGGCTGCGGCACGGGCGGCGACGTGATCACGTTCCTGCAAAAGACGGAGAGTCTGAGCTTCGGCGACGCGGTGCGCGCGCTGGCGAAAAAAGCGGGCATCGAAGTGGCGCCGGAGAGTCCCCACGCGGCGCGCGCGCGCAGCGAACGCGAGGCGATGTACGATGCGAACCGGATCGCGGCAGCCTATTTCAAGCGGATGCTGGCGACCGAGCAGGGTGCCGCGGCTCGGGCCTATTGCCGGCAGCGGGGACTCGCGGCAGAAACCGTGGAGCGCTTCGATCTCGGCTATGCGCTCGACGCCTGGGACGGCTTGGTCGCGGAACTCGGCGCCAACGCGGTCGACCTTGGGCTGGCGGCCAAAGCCGGACTGGTCAAGAGCGGACAGCGCGGCTACTACGATTTCTACCGCAATCGTCTGATGGTGCCGACCTACTCGACGACGGGTGAAGTGATCGCGTTCGGCGGGCGCGCGCTCGGCGAAGCGGAGCCCAAATATCTCAACACTGCGACGACGCCCGTCTACGTCAAAGGTCAGCATCTCTTCGCCCTCAACCTGGCGCGCCGCGCCGTCCAAGCCGAGCGGACGCTCATCGTCGTGGAGGGCTATCTCGACTGCATCGCCTTGCATCAAGCCGGCTTCGAAAACGTGGTTGCGGCGCTGGGAACCTCCTTTACCGCCGAACAAGCGGCAGAGCTACGCAGGTATGCCGATTACGTGTTCCTTTGCTTCGACGGCGATGCCGCCGGGAGCGCGGCTGCAACCAAAGCGGTCGAGGTAGCGTCTAAAGAAATCGAGCACACGGGATCCTCGGTTCGCATCGTGCTGCTCCCCCCCGGCGATGACCCCGACAGTTTCGTACGGCGCGACGGCGCGCAAGCGTTTCGCAACCTCCTCCAATCGGCAAAACCGGCCTTACAGTTTACGATCGACGTCGAAGTCGACCGGCTTCGGGCCGGATTCGACTCGCCTGCGCGAGCCGCACCGAAGGCGGAGGCGTTGATCCGCGCGTTGGCGCCGCGCGAGGAGTGGGACCGATGGCGGGTCTACGTCGCCGGCCGGCTGCAGGTGAACGTCGACGACCTTCGGAATAGCACGTTTCTCCGCGATCGCGCTAATTTTGCTCCGCAGCGCAGCGCGGCGTTCGCGCGCAGCCGGCACGCCGCTGCATCGGTCGAGCCGCTCTCGTTCGAACGCGAAGTTCTGGGCATTTTGCTCGAGGAGCCGCAGCTCGCCGGCGAGTACGGCGGGCGCATCGGCACAGCGCGTTTTCGTAATGAGGTGTATCGCCGAGTTTACGAGCGGATTGTCGAGGCCGGCGCCGCGGTCATCACGACGGCAGACGTCTTCGGACTCTTCGCGGAGGATCAGGGCACGCTCGATCTTCTCGCCGAGATTGGGCGGCGCGACCGCAGCTCCGCCGTGCGGTACGGCGGCTCGGAGGAGCGGCGCGCACACTTGGAACGGGTGGTCGAGCGATTGCAGCTCGAAGACGAGCGGCACCGGTATCGCGAGCTTTCCGATCTCATTGACGAGCGGCTTTCGAACGGCGAAGAAGTCTCCGAAGAGCTGCGCGGAGAGTTCGACGCGCTCGTCGCGAAGCTCAAGCGATAAGGATGAAAAGTGGGAAGGAGGTGAAAGCAAAAACAATGGCCCGTAAGAAGAGCGGTGGACCGGCGACGGTCGAGCCGCCCGCAACGCTCGAAGAGCTCAAGAAGAAGCTCATCGCGCGCGGCAAGAGCCAAGGGTCGCTGACCTACGAAGAGATCAGCGCCGCTTTTGACGTGCTCGAAGAGATCAGTCCCGAGCAGCTCGAGGAATTTTTCGAGGAGCTGGCCGCGGCGGGCATCGAGCTTGCCGAGGAGCAGAAGGACGAAAAGGCTGAAACCGAACGGGAAGAAGAGGCGGAAGAGACGATTCCGGACGGCCTCTCGCTCGACGATCCCGTCCGCATGTACCTCAAGGAGATCGGTCGCGTCCCGCTCCTCTCCATGGAGCAAGAAAAATCTTTAGCGATGCGGATCGAGGCGGGAGAGTTCGAGGCGCGGCGCGACGGCGCGGGCGACTTGAAGATCGTGGACGGCGGAGAAGAGGCCAAACGCCAGCTCACCGAGGCCAACCTGCGGCTCGTCGTTTCGATTGCGAAGAAGTATGTCGGCCGCGGCATGCTCTTTCTCGATCTGATTCAGGAAGGCAACCTCGGCCTGATTCGCGCGGTCGAGAAGTTCGACTACCGCAAGGGATACAAGTTTTCCACGTACGCGACGTGGTGGATTCGGCAGGCGATCACGCGTGCGCTGGCCGATCAGGCGCGCACGATTCGCATCCCCGTGCACATGGTCGAGACGATCAACCGCCTCATCAAGGTTTCGCGTCAGCTCCTTCAAGAGCTTGGGCGCGAACCTTCGGTCGAGGAGATCGCCGAAGCGATGGCGCTGACTCCGGAGAAAGTTCGCGAGGTCATGAAGATCTCGCAGGAGCCGATTTCGCTCGAGACGCCGATCGGCGAAGAAGAAGATTCGCACCTCGGCGATTTCATCGAAGACCAGGAAGCCGTCGCCCCGGCGGAAGCCGCTTCGGTCATGCTGCTCAAAGAGAAAATGCAGGACGTCTTGCAGAATCTCACCGAGCGCGAGCGCAAGGTGCTCGTCCTGCGTTTCGGTCTCGAGGACGGGCATCAGCGGACGCTCGAAGAAGTCGGTCAAGAGTTCGGCGTCACGCGCGAACGCATCCGGCAAATCGAAGCAAAGGCGTTGCGCAAGCTGCGGCATCCGTCCCGCGGCAAGGCGCTCAAGGACTACTGGACGAACGAATAGCCCTTCAGGATCGTGTTTTCGATGCTCTGGCTCAACCTAGTGACCGCCGTCTTGGCCGTCGCGCTTCCCGCTCCGTCGCCCACGCCGGCCGAACCGAAGACGATCATCACGGTGACGTCTTCGCCGTATTGCAACTCGCTCGGTGACCACTTCAACGGCGCCTTGCTGCCGATGCTTGCGAACGATCGAACGCTCGACGGCGTGAACGTGCAGCTCGACGATTTCAACGAACTCTTTTCCCAAGTAAACTACATGCAGCAGTTTCTACACGTGCGCGATACGCTCGGCCGCCAAGAAACCGCGCTCAATAACTCGCTGGCCGGCATTCAGCGAGAGATCAACACGCTGCGCGACGGCTCGCGCTTGACGAGCGACCCGCAGGCCGCGGCCGAGGTCCACGCCGCCGCCGGGGACCTGCAGACGGCCTACGATAGGCAGCGCCAACTCTCGATCGATCTGCAAAACCTGTACGAGTGGATGCTGCAATACAATCTCAACCGGTTGCACCCGGCGCTGGGTGGCTTCGATCCGCAAGACATGGCGGCGCCCGAAGACGCGCGCAACATCAAGAGCTACCTGCGCTTCGACGGCCAACGCGACATCATCGCGGCAAACGAAGACAAAGCCGCCGACATCGCCCTCGACGCCGCCCAGAAATACTGCGCCGCCGCCAAGTAGCTCGTGCCGCTCTGCGCCGCGCTCCGGACGACGGCAGGAATTACATGTCGCCTTTTTCGGCGTTGGCGCTCGGCGTGACCAGCGGGTTTTTGTCGGCGAAGGCGCCGTTGGGATTGGGTTTCACCCAGACGATGAGATCCCAGACCGATGGAAAGAGAAAGACGCGTTTGACGTCGGCGACGCTTTTTGCCTTGCCCATCGCGACGACCGTAGCGGCTTGCGGGTTATCCACGTTGCCGCCGGCGGCGGCAAACTTCTTGGCGCTCGTCGCGCCGTAGATTTCGGTTCCGTTGGGGCCGGCGAGAATGTAGTGGATGTGCTCTCGAAACGAAATCCAGCGGGAGTAGTTGACGCCCCAAACCTTCGGCGGCTCCGGCGACGTGCTCTGCAGCACGGAGAAATCCGCCCCCAACAGAGTACCGTTGACGTCGTACCAGAGCTGGCTGGGCTCCTGCGGATTGCCGCTCTGCCAATGCAGATTTGCATAGCTGATTGCGCCGTCTTCGTCCTCGTTGGTGTAACGGAAGTAACCGGCTTTCACGGCATCAGCGGCGGTCGGGAACCGGGCCGTGAGATCTTGCTGGATCGACTTTACAAATGCGACCTCCGTGCCTTGCGGGACGGGGGATAGCGTCGCTTGCGGCGCCGGCATAGCGGCGAAGGCGGGCACGGCGATCATGGCGAGCAGCGAAGCGGCGCACGTCATTCGGATGAACACGAAGGTACCTCACTTTCTTTGAGGGCTTGCTCTTCTGGATGCGATGCCCGAAAGCATCGCGGTTTACGGGGTCGGCGAAGGCGAGGGTGAGGATGAAGGCGAGGGCGACGGCGAGGGCGTTGCATGCCAACGCCCGTGGCCCCGAGGCGTTGCCGCATCGGGGCCGAAGGGCGTCGCAAGCGGGCTGACGGGAAAAGCGGAGACGGGAGTCTCGGAGCTCGCCGCCAGCGGTGGCGGCGTGACGATGGCGATGGTGCCGTTGGGTTGCGTGGTCAACGTCGCTTCGGTGTTCGCCGGAATAACGGAGCCCGGTCCGAGCACGAAGTTCTTCCCCTTGCGCATGATCTGCCAGAGCGGATAGTACGGCACGAAGATGTCGCCGGCGGTGTCCTCGGCTTCGACCGTCGTTTCGTGTCCCGCCGAAACGTTGGGAGCGAGTCGCGCGACGGGCGTGCGCAGAGGAAGAGCGCGCCCATCGCCCAGCGCCAGCGGCTCGAAGAAGATGTCGACGAAGCCGTACGTGTCCATGATGTCCGCGGGCGACGTGTCGACGATTCTGATCTGCACCGGCGCTCCGGCCGGCGCGACGGTGCGGCCGCCCACGACGAGCGGACTCTTGAGATGCGCGCGGACCGTCGCTCCGGGCTTCGAGCCCCTCGACGAAATCGGATCGTCGAGCACGAAAAGCAGCGTCGAGTCAAACGGCAAGACGTTGGCGGGGGGAGGCGTCGTCGGCTTCGGAGTCGCCTTCGGCATGGGTGTCGGAGGCATCGGATAAGCCGCCGCCGTTCCAATTCCGAGAGTTACAAACGCGAGCACGAGGCCCAGGCCGCGCCCGAGCCGGGAAGGCTTAGCTGGCTTTCTGCTTCCGATCGATTGCGGCGCGCTTGCCCTCTTCGATGAGCTGTTTGACTTTTTGGCCACCCTTTTGGCCGATGCGTTCGTAGAAGTTCGGGCCATAGCGATCACGCGTGGCTTCGCCGCCCTTCTTTCCACCCTTCTTGCCGATCTGCTCGTAGAACTCGTGTCCGTGAGCTTGCTTGGTCGCCAAGCCGCCCTTCCGCCCGATTTCCTCGTAGAACTGGGCGCCGTACTTATGCTTGACGGTTTCGCCGCCTTTTTGGCCGGCTTCCCGCACGGACATGCCGCCGCCGCGCCTGTTCTGATCCGATACCATCTTTTTCACCTATTTTCTCGCGCCGCCGTGAGGCGGCAAGCTTGCTCCATCCATTACAACGCAGGTTGAGGGCCGAAAGTTTGGGCTGAAGGTTGGGGCATGATGAGAATAGGCTGATTCGGGAAGGAAGGCAACCGGCCCCTAGAACACACGTTTGGTGTCGAGCAGGATCGTAACCGGCCCGGTGTTGATCAGTTCGACCTCCATCTGCGCGCCGAACTCCCCGTAAGCCACCGGGACTGCCGACGCTTCGAGGGTCCGGCCCGTCAACTCGTAGAGGCTGCGTGCTTGCGGCTCCTTCGCGGCGGCGATGAAGGATGGTCGCCGGCCGTGGCGGGCATCGCCGTGCAGCGTGAACTGCGACACCAGCAGCACCGCACCGCCGGTCTCCAGCACGCAGCGATTCATGAGACCACGCTCATCGGCAAAGATCCGCAGTCGGGCGACCCGTTCCGCCATGACGCGCGCGTCGCGCGCATCGTCGTCCGTGCCGACGCTCACGAGCACGAGCAGACCGGCGCCGATCGCGCCGACGACCCTCTCGCCGGCGCGGACGCGCGCGCCGGAGACGCGCTGAACGACGGCGCGCATCAGCGCGAGAAGATCGACGAGAGCGCGAAGAGCGCGTTCTCGCGCCGCTCGAGCACGCGCCGGTAGAAATAGCCCGCCCAGTGGGTTCCGAACGGAACGTAGACGCGCAAGCGGTAACCCTCGGCGACGATCGCGCGCTGAACGTGCGGCCGGCAGCCGTAGAGCATTTGGAACTCGAAGCGGCCCGCGGCGATGCCCCGGTCGCCGGCGAACTGCTTCACTGCGGCGATCAGGCGATGGTCGTGCGTGGCGATTCCCGGATAGGTGCCGCGGGCGAGCAGCTCGCGGGCGAGCTCGAGATAGTGCGCGCGAATCTCGGGCATGCGCTTATAGGCGATCTCCGGCGGCTCGTTGTAAGCGCCCTTGCAAAGCCGGACGCGGGCGCCGATCTCGATTGCCCGCGCAACGTCCCCGGCCGTGCGCTTCAAGTACGCTTGAAGGACCGGCCCGACGTTCTTGTGCCCGGCGAAAGCCCGCTCGAAGACCCGCAACGTCGCCTCGAGAACCGCCGACCCCTCCATGTCGATTCGTACGAACGGGTCGGCGTTGCGGGCCGCGCGCTCGACGATCGCGACGAGATTATCGAGGGCTAGACCTTCATCGAAGAGCAGCCCCATCGCGGTGAGCTTTACCGAGACGTTCGAGTCGACGCCGCCGGCTGCGATCGCGTCGAGCATCTCGATGTAGACGTCGCGCTGGCGCAGTGCGGCATCGCGCTCGCCTACGTCTTCGCCTAAAAAATCGAGCGTGGCCGAGATCCCGTGGGCGTTCAAGGCGCGGACCGCTCGAATCGCCGAATCGATTCGTTCGCCCGCGACGAAACGCCGAGCGAGGAAGTAAAAGTTCCGCTGTATGGCCGCTCGACCGTTCACGTTAACGGTCCTATACCCGATCGTGCTCCCCGCTTCCCTACCACGGCCGCCGAGCCAGGCTTCCCGGCAGCCCGGTAGAATGCCCCCGACGCTCATGACGCACACGGTGATGAACGCGCCCCAGGCGCGGTTGGAGCTGCTGATCGTTGCGGTCGTCATCGCGCTCGTGGTCGCGCTCCACGCCGTATTGCGGCGCATCGTCCGGACCGATACGTTGCGCCGGCACAACGACGTTGCCGGGTATCTTTTCTCGGCAATCGGCGTGCTCTACGCGGTGGTGCTGGGCTTCGTCGTCGTCGTGGTGTGGGAAAAATACGACTCGACGGTCGCAAACGTCGAGGACGAGGTTTCGGCGGCTTCCGACCTCTACCACGCGGTCGCCGGCTACCCGCCGCTCTTGCAGCGCCGGATCCGTGGCGATCTGCGCGAATACGCGGCGGCAGTCATTCGGGTCGAATGGCCGGCGATGATGCGCGACGCGCCCGTCCCCGACGACGCCTCGAAGCTGCTCGAAGACGCCGCCTATCGCGTGGCGACGTTTTCGCCGAGAAACGCCGAGGAGTCCGACGCGCAGCAAGCGGCGACCGCTCAAGTGCTGCGCGTCTTCGACGCTCGACGGCAGCGCCTGGTTCAAGCGGCGCCTTTGGTGCCGTCGGTTCTGTGGTTTTCGTTGATCGTGGGTGCCATGGCCATGATCGCTTTTGCGTATCTCTTCGGCGTGGAAAATCAGCGCACGCAGCTAACCATGACCGGCATCCTGGTCGGACTCATCGCAATCCTTTTCGTCGTCGTGCATGCCTTCGCCAACCCGTTCTCGGGGTCGGTGCGGATTTCCGACGAGGGCTGGCTGCACTTCACCGCGCACGAGCCGCAGATTCGCTGACCCGTTTCTAATGGACCATGCCTCGCCGAAGCATCCACGCGGCGGCGAGCACGACGGCTGCGAGGAGAACGAAACCATAGCAGAGCGCGAGTGCTTCGCGCACGCCCGATGCGGAAAGGGCGACGTAGAGCGCGACGGGGAGGGACGTCGGATGATAGGCGACGATGCTGGTCGCGCCGTATTCGCCGATCGCGCGCAACCAGGCGAAGGCGATCCCGGCGCCGATGCTTCCGGCAGCGGCCGGTAGCGCGATGCGCGAAAAGATTCGCCACTCGCCGGCTCCCAGCGTGCGAGCGGCATCGCCGTAGATCGGATCGAGCGCGCCGAAAGCCGCCGTGGCCGCGATTGCGACGAAGGATCCGGAGACGAAGAACTCGGCGACGCC
>JASHOM010000002.1 GCA_030041115.1 Vulcanimicrobiota bacterium
CGTTCTTCGGAGTTTCGTGGATCCCGAACCGGCTCATGGGTCCGGTCGCCGATCGTTTGTTGCGTTTGCCGAATCGCTTCCATTGGTGGAATCCGATTCTTCGCGAGCGCCAGTTCCTCGCAACCAACGGCTATCCGCGGTACGCCACGCACGCGATCGCGCACTCGTATCGGATCGCGCGCGCGCTGCTCGAAGAAACGCGCACGCAGCGTCCGGCGGCGCAACACGTGACCATCGTCGCGAACGCCGCCGAAGTTGCGGTCAATAACTTCGCGATCCGCAGGCTCTATCAGAACTGGCGCCGGCAGTTGCCCGATGACGTCGAGCTCGAGATGCTCACGGGCTTGCCGCTCTCGCACGACATCGTCTCGCCGCTGCGCCGATGGGGGCTGGCCGACCGCGTACACCCGCAACTGTTGCATGCGATCGATCCGATGGCGCGCGAGCACGCCCTTCAGTTGTAGCTGCGCAGCTTCGGCCAGAGCGCGGCGAGCGGAGTCGAGATTCCCTCGCAAATCGAGATCGGGAAGCCGTTCTCGAACGGTCGTCCCCACGGATTGGAGAAACGCGCGACCACTCGATGGACGCGAAAGAGATGCGCGTCGCGACGGCATTCGCCGTGCACGTCGATGACGACGTTGCCGGTGTAGCCGCGCGTTCCCCACATCCAGTACTGATTGTGGCCCGAGAGAGCCGGGGGCAGGCCGTACTCGCTTCCAAAGAAGTCGATCGCCGATGCTTCGCCGTAATTGCTGGCGAGAATTGCCGCTTGCGCGCGCTGTGCCGGCGGCAACGAGTCGTAAATTTGCGCGACGAGCGCGGCCAGCTCGCGCCATCCGTGCATGTCGGCCCAGTCCGGCGGCAAGCTTCCGATTCGCGTGCGCTCCGACTTTGCCAGCGAGACCTCGCGGGCGAGCATGGTCTGCGCCAGGCGATCGTATGCCGACATCGTGCGCTCGGGCAGCACCGGCATGAGCAGCGGAACGAGCACGATGCCCGCGACGAGAACGTAGGCCGCAAGAGCCGGCCGCCACCAGCGCGCGCGGCGGGTCCAAGCTTCGATCGCCACCGCTCCGGGCGCGATGAGAATCGGATAGACGTCGCCGGGGTAGTAATCCTTGCCGCGCAGGGCGATCATTTGCAGGATGAGCACGATGTAAGCGATGCCGAGAAAACGAGCGTCGGAGCGACGCAGGAGCGCCACGAGACCGACGACGGAGACGGGTACGAGCAGCGGGTGCACGATCATGAGCTGCGTCGCGACGTACTGCAGCGGCGAAAGCTGCGCGTTCTTGAACTCGTCCGCGTCGCGCAGCAGCGTCCATATCGGATAACCGTGGGAGGCTTGCCAGGCGAAGTTCGGCAGCGCGATCGCCGCGGCTAGCACGACAGCGGCGGCAAACCACGGCGTCGCGAGCGCGCGCCGCTGCGGAACGAGCATCAATCCGACGATGAGCGCGGCCGCGAAGAAGACCACGCTATACTTACTTTCCAGCGCGACGCCCACGATCGCCCCGACCGCGAGCCACCAGCGCGGGTCGGCGCCTTTGACGATGCGCAGCGCAAGCAGCGCCGCAAGCGGCCAGAGCCACAATCCTACGATGTCGGTCGTGATGGTCGTGCCGAAGTGCATGAGCACCGGCGTCACGGCCGCCACCAGGGCCGCGAAGAACTCCGCGAAGGCGCCGCCGCCCAACTCGACGACCAGCAGGCAGGTCGTGTAGACGCAGGCGGCCGCAAAGAGTGCCGGAACCGCGCGGAGTAGAAAGAGCGAGTGGCCGAAAAGTTGCGAGCCCGCCGCCAGAAGCGGCACGACCGGAGGCTGGTCGACGTATCCCCAAGCCGGGCGAAAGCCGCAAATCACGAAGTAAAGCTCGTCGCGGAAAAAGCCGTAATGCGGATTGGCGAGCAGGTGCACGATCAGCGTCGCAAGCCCCGCCGCAAGCGGAATGGTCCGCAGCGCTGCTCGTGGGCGAAAACGCCGGACCTGGTCGCCTACCATGATAACGAGTGGGGTGTGCCGCTCCACGACGATTCTTCCCTCTTCGAGCTCTTGGTGCTCGAAGGGGCACAGGCCGGGTTGAGTTGGGAGACCGTTTTGCGGAAGCGCTCGCGATATCGCGAGCTGTTTCGCGGATTCGACCCCGTACGAGTGGCTCGCATCACGCCCGCGCGCGTCGAGCGCATGCTGCGTGACCCGGGCATCGTCCGGAACCGGGCAAAGATCGAGTCGGCGATACGCAACGCCCGCGCGCTGCTGCGGCTTCGCGACGAGTTCGGCAGCTTCGACGCGTACGTCTGGCGCTTCGTCGGTGGCGCGCCGCTGGTCAATCGGCGGCGGCGCGCCGCCGACATACCCGCCTCGTCGCCCGAGTCGCGGGCGTTGAGCGACGATCTCCGTCGCCGCGGCTTTCGTTTCGCCGGTCCGACGATCTGCTATGCGTTCATGCAGGCGGCGGGCCTGGTCAACGATCATCTCGTCACCTGCGCGTCGTACGAGCGGCCGGCGTGAAAAACTTCGGTGCGGCGCTCCTGCCGCTGCTCGGCGTTCTCGCCGCCGCCCCGCCGGGCGCCCCGATTCTTCCCGACGGCACGTACCGCTACGAGAGCCGCGTTGCCGGAAATCCGGTGGGCAGCAGCACGATCGTGGTGCGCCGGCGCGGCGGGAACGTGGAGATCGAAGAGAGCGGCGCGCTCTTCAACAGCGGTTTGGTCAGTACGCGCGAGCTTTCGGCCGCGACGTTCGCAACGACTCGTTACACCGCGACCGCGCACGGCGAGCGGTTCACGCTTACGGTCGCGGGCGCCACGGCGACGCTGACCTCCGACGGCCAAACGTCGAAGATTACGGCGCCGCCCGGCGCACCGTTGCTCGTCAACGACAACATGGTGGCGGGATTTGCGCAGATGCCGGCGCTGCTCCACGCGACCGGCTCGAAGAAGCTTACCTTCGCGTGTCTGTGCGGCGAGTACTTGGCGGTGCCGGTTACGGTCACGGCGCAAACCGCCACGACCGCGACGATCTCCGTGCTCGGGCAAACCGGCACGCTGACCTTCGATCCGCAGAGCTACGTGCTGCAGCGCTTCGACTTGACGGCGCAGCAGCTCTCGATCGTTCTCAGCGGCTACGGCACCGAGCCGGGTGCGCTTCCCAGCCCTGCGATCGCGACGCCCGTACCGATGCCGCCGGCGCGGTACGCTTCGCGCAACGTGACGATTCGCGCCGACGACGGCATCGCGCTCGCCGCAACGCTCACGATTCCCGACGCCGCGCCGGCGAAGCTGCCGGGTTTCGTCTTCGTCCACGGCAGCGGATGCATCGACCGGGACGAAACGATCGGACCCAACAAAGTCTTCGCGCAGCTCGCCAACGCGCTTTCGAACGACGGTTACGCGGTCTTGCGCTACGATAAGCGATCCTGCGGGAAGAGCGGCGGCACGTATCCGGTGCGCGATCGCTTGATCGCCGACGCCCGCGACGCAATCGCGTTCTTGCGCGCGCAAACCGGGATCGACCCGAGCCGAATCTTCGTGCTCGGCCATAGCGAGGGCGGCGAGCTCGCGCCGAGCATCGCGATTGCCGACGGGCGGCTGCGGGGCATCGTCCTGATGGCGCCGCCCGCGCTCCCGCTCGAGCAGATCATCATGCAGCAAGTGCTGCGGCAAACGCCGCCCGCCGATCGCGCCGCGACCGAGAAGCGGGAGGCCGCGCATCTCGCGGCAATCGCGTCGGGCAAGGCGAAGGGACCGGGCAACGCGTGGCTGCGCAGCTCGTTTGGCATAGATCCGGCGAAAGTCATCGCGTCGGTTCCGTGCCCGATCTTGATCGTTCAAGGAGCGAAGGACGTTCAAGTGCTCGCGGCCGACACGCCGCGCCTCGTCAACGCGGCGCGCGCGGCAGGGCGACAGGTCACGGTCGTCATGCTGCCCGACGACGACCATCTCTTCATCAAGCTTGCGCCCGGCGAGGCGTCGACGGGCGTGGAGTATTTTATTCCCGCTGCGTTGGATCCGGCGCTTCTCGCGGCGATCCAAGACTGGCTCTCGGCGCTGCGCTAGTTCGAACGTTCACGGCTTGACCAGGTACAGCTCGTGATAATCGTCGAGCGTTGCGTAGTCCCGCGCGCCCGACAGCGAGCCGACGTCGTGCGGATTGACCAGGACGAAGACGCGCCGTTTCTGCGCCCAGCGGCGGTACAGCGCAAAGTCGAGCCGGTCGTCCGAGACGATGATGCGTCCGGGCAACGAGCGATCGACGTACGCACCGTAGGCGAGCGACGTGGCGTCGAGCCAGCCGGTGACGATCACGGCTCCGCGCGGTACGTAGGGTCGCACCGAGTCGATGACCCACCGGCCGCCCTCCGAAGGCGCGTGATGAAGAAAGGCGCGATGCCGGTCGTAGGCCAGGGCTGCACCCGCGGTTAGATAGAGGATCAGCAGGCCGTGCAGCACCAGCGGATAGCCGAGCTTGGCTTGGGGCGTCAGCGCGCCCAAAAGCGGCACGGCGAGCCACAATGCGAGCAGCCGATAGCGGCCCACGTCGCTTTCGTTCGGATAGACGACGGAGAAGAGCAGCGCCGCGGTGCACGCGATGCACAGCACGACGGTCGCGCGCCGGTCGCGCCGCCACGCGGCGATGAATCCGCCGAGGATCAAGAGCGTTGCCGATGCGCCGTATTGCTCGTGCAGACCCGCGATGAAGGCCCACAGCGCCGCCTCGACATGGACCGGATTGAGCGACGCGAGGAGATACTGCGGAGTTTCGGTCTGGCTGCCCGTGAGCTCGAGGGCGAGCCCGTGCAGCGTTCGCGGATCGTTGTAGTTCCAGAAGATCCCGCCGCCCGCAGCGGGGAGCGCCGCGACGGGATCGAGGTGATGCGCCGCGACGTACTGCGAGCGCAACGGCAGGTAGAGGTAGAGTGCGAGGCCCGCGAGGAGGAGGGCAACCGAACCTGCCGCAAGGCGAAGCGCCGGCCGGCGTTTCGCGAGGATCGCTGCGGCAACGAGCGCGGGGAGGATCCAAAGGGCGTTGGGATGTGCGGCCATGCCGAGGCCGCAGAGCGCAAAGGCGGCGGCGAACCAGCCGCCGGCGCCGCCGCGCAGCCAACGTACCAACGCGTAGATTGCGACCGCGCAGCATGCGACGGCAAGATCTTGCGCTTCGGCGCGGGCGGCGTGCGACCAAACGTCTTGCGTGAATGCAAACCACAACGTCGTTGCCAACGCGACGGGCGGGCTCGCGCCGAACTCGAACGAGCACGCGCAAGCCGCGGCAGCGGCGATCGCGATGGCGACGCCGCTCATCACGTTCAAACGCCACGCCACCGAGCCGAACGGGACCGCATGCGACCAGAGGTAACCCAGCAGGACGTAAAAAGGAAACCCGGTGGGGTGCGAGATGCCGAGAATATACGGCACGCCTTGAAGCTCGGCGGTGTCCCACGATGCCGGCTCGGGCGAGGCACTCGCAATATAAAAGATCGCCGGAATCGCAAAGGCCGCCAGCAGCGCGAGGCGGCGGGCCGGCGTCACGCCAGCGTCGGCAGCGGCAAGGACGGACGCGTGGAGAGGTCGGGGCGCAACTCGACGTAACTCTCGAGCGCGCGATCCATCAACGCGAGCGCAAAATCGAGCTGCGGATCCTTGCCGTCGCGATAGTCGTGGGGCGCGATGTCAACGTCGTGGTCGGGGTCCGTGCCGTGGTTTTCGACGCCCCAGCCGACGTCGACGAACCAGAACGAGAACTCGGGTTGCGTGGTCAGCGTGCCGTCGACGAGATGGTGGTACGGATCGATGCCGATGACTCCGCCCCACGTGCGTTTTCCGACGAGCGGTCCCAGCTTGTAGAGCTTGAACGAATGGCTGAAAATGTCGCCGTCGGACCCCGCGAATTGATTGGTCAGCGCAACGATCGGTCCGCCGACCGACTCCGGGGGATACGGCACCGGCGCCCCGTAACGCGGCGCGTCGTAGCCGATTCGTTTGCGCGCGAGCTTCTCGAGCAAGAGCGGCGAGACGTGCCCGCCCCGGTTGTAGCGAACGTCGACGATCAGTCCCTTTCGATCGAACTCGCTGAGGTAGCCGCGATGAAACTCCGAGAAACCCCAGGGTCCCATGTCCGGAATATGCAGATAGCCGACGCGTTCGCCGGTTCGCTCGTGGACGATGCGGCGATTCTCCTCGACCCAAGCGCGGTAGCGCAAGGCGGCTTCGTTTGCCAGGGCCTTGACCAAAACGGTTCGTTCGTCGCCTTTCTTTTCTCGCAGGGTTACCGAAACGTTGCGGGCCGAAGCGTTGACGAGAAGCTGGTCCGGCGTTATTTCGCGCGATAGACGTTTGCCGCCGATTGCGACGATGCAGTCGCCCTCACGTACGTTCAGCCCGGGCTCGGCGAGCGGCGAATCGTGTTCGCGATTCCACGAGTCGCCTCGATAAATGCGCTCGATGCGATAGCCGCCGCTCTCTTCATCCCAGCGAAGATCCGCACCCAGAAAGCCGCGTTGATACTGCGGGGGTTCACGGTAATCGCCGCCCCATTCGTAGGCGTGCGAGGTGCCGAGCTCGCCTTGCATCTCCCAGATGAGATCAGAAAGCTCGCCGCGCGTGCGCACCCGGGGCAACAATGCCGCGTAACGGTCGTGGACGCGATCCCAGTCGATGTCGCTCATGTCCTCGACCCAGAACTGCTCGGCCTGCAGGCGCCACGCCTCGCGATACATCTGCGCCCACTCGTCGCGCGGCACGATCTCGACGCTGGCGCGATCGACGTCGATCCACCCGCTCTTGCGGCCCGGCTCGCTCGGCGGTTTCTGCTCGTCGCCCTCTTCGGGAAGATCGCCGAGCGCGTCGATCGCCCGCAACCGGTCGCGCGAACGATAAACGAGCGTCCGGCCGTCGCGGCCGGCGCGGATCTCGTCGCACTCCGTGGCGATCGTCGCAAGCCGCTGCTGGTCGAAGTCGTAGGCCAAAAGCGTACCGCGCTCCTCATCGTCGATCTCCTCGCGCCGGGCCGGTTTGATGCCTTTCACCGGAAACCGAGTGAAGAGCGTGCGCTCGCGCACCGCCGCGATTTGGTCGTACTCGCCTTCGTCGACGGGAAAACCGAGCACTCGGCCGGCGATGCCGTCGAAGTCGATGTCGACGTCGACCGGCTTGTGGGGCTTGCCATTCGAGCGATCGTGGTCGTGATGGTCGTGGTGAACGGGCTTCGGCTTCGGCACGAACGGTGAAGGAACGTCGTTGCGCAGCGTAACCGCGAAGGGACGGCTGGCTTGCGGAAAGCTCAGATCGAACTGCAGCGCGTCGTAGACCGGATTGAAGTCGCGCGTCGAAATGAAGTAGAGATACTTTCCGTCGGGGTCCCAGGCCGGCGACTTATCCAAGCGCAGCGGCGAGGTCACGTCGTGGATCTTTCCCGAGCGCACTTTGACGATCCGGATGATCGAGGTGCCCGCAGCCGGCCACCATACGTAGGCGAGGTAACGTCCGTCCGGCGAGAACGCCAAATCGCCGATGCGGTGCGAGGGACAGGTGTCGAGCACGCGCACTTGGCCGTCGTCCAGGTCGACGACGCACAGGTCGTGGCGATGATTGGCGAACGCGACGACTCCGTTCGCCGGCGAGCAGACCAAGTCGGTGACGCGCCCGATGTCGCCGCTGGTGACGAGCCGCGGATCCTCCGATGCGTCGACCCGGCGCACCGCGATCTGCTCGTAACCGTTGACGTCGGTGACCGAGACGAGATGCTCGCCGTCGTGAAGCCATTGCGTCAAGCGCGTGCGCGCCCGGCCGCCGGTCCCGTGGCGGACCGCCGCACCTTCGAAGAGCGGCATCGTGAACTCTTGGCCGCGCGAATCGAACGCGAGCTGCGTTCCGTCGGGGCTCGGCGCGAAATGCTCCAGCGATTCGGAGGCTTTTTCGAAACGCCGCGCCGTCTGAGGCATCGGCGAGTGCGTCGCGATCTCGATCCGGGTCGCCGTATCGCTTCCGACGTCGTAGAGCCCGATTTCGGCGCCGGCGGTGTAAACGATGCGCCGCCCGTCCGTCGACGGGAGGCGCACGTAATACTCGCTCTCGTGCGTGTGGCGGCGGACATCGCCGCCGTCGAGGCCGCACGAATACAGATTGCCGATGCCTTCGTGGTCGGCCAGGAAGTAGATGCGATCGCCGATCCACATCGGCGAAGTCGGATTCCCGTCGGGTAGGGGCAGCCGTGAAAACCGGCCGGTGCCGTTTGCATCGATCCAGATCTCGCCCGACGTGCCGCCCCGATAGCGCTTCCAGCGAGCCGGGTCGATGGCGTTGCGACCGATCGCAATGCCGCCGTGAGGACCAAACGAGAGCGCGCGAGCGTGCCCCAGGTTGAGCTCGCGTGGGGTCCCGCCCTCGCGCCCGACGGCGAAGGGTCGCGTTTCGCCCTCGTACCACTCCGACGGGTTCGCGACGAAGAAGATCTCGCTGCCGTCGGCGCTCCATCCGGTGGTCCACGCCAGCGTCGCGCCCAAAAACGTGAGGCGGCGCGGCGCGCCGCCGCGCGACGGCATGACGTAGAGCTCCGGATTTCCTTCGTCGGTCGAGAAGAACGCGATCCACGCGCCGTCGGGCGAGAGCCGGGGAAACGAACAGGTGCCGAAACTGACGGTCAGGCGGGTGGCGTCGCCGCCGCTCGCCGGGACGCTCCACAGATCGTCCTCGCAGACGTAGAGAATGCGGTCGCCTGCTATCG
>JASHOM010000090.1 GCA_030041115.1 Vulcanimicrobiota bacterium
CGGCGCTGCCCAAACGTGGAAAGGTGGCGCGTCTGCCGCCCAATGCGGCGCCGCAAATCCTCGACGTAGCCGTGAGCGAAACGACGGTGCAGCCCGGCGACCAGGTCTTCGGCAGAGTCGTGACGAGCTCGAACGTCGCCAGCGTCCAAGCGCGCATCGGCGGGTACGCGGTCAGCCTCGCGAAAGTCGGCGTCGGAGAGTTCGAACTCACGTACAAGGTCGGTCCGTTGCCCTGGTTCATCCGCGGGAACTTTACCATGCAGGTCATCGCGCGCAACACGCGCGGCGATGAAGTGACGCGCGCGATCCCGCTCACCGTCCGTTAGCGCGCTACGGCGGAGGTGGAGGACAGTGCGGCGGCGGCGCCTTCTGTCCGCCCGGCTGCGGCGGCGGCAAGCAATTCGGAAGATTCGGGAACGGCGCGGGATTGTAGGGCGTCGGCATGATCTGCGGCTGCGGCTGATTGACGGCGCCGGGTGACGAGTCTTGCCAGCCGGTGACGGTGTCGCGAACGGTCAGCACGTCGGCATCGGTGACGACGAACTGGCGGGGCGGGTGCGCCAAGCCGTTCTGCCCGATTTCCTGCGTCTGCAGCGAGCCGCGATCGTAGAGGTAGCGGAAAATCGTGCCGGAGTCGTAGCGACGAGTGATCTCGTAGTGAAGCGCGTCCACGCGATTCATCGGAATCGCTTGGGCGTTCCAGCCACTTTGATCGGTGCTGATGTAGATCGACGAAGTAAACGGCGTATACGGCGGCACCTGCACGATGAACTTCACCAGCACCGGCCGGCCGGAGAAATGCTGCGTCGCGGCAACGGACTCGGGCTCGTCCGGTGCCGGCGTCTCGAGAGCCTTGAGCAAATCGGGGTTTGGAACCGGCGTCGACAGCGCAATGGCGAAGCGCGCGACGTCGGCAAAGTCTCCTTGCGGCGGCAACGGCGAGCGCGAGAGATCGAGCTCCGTGACCGTTCCGCTCGCGTCGAACGTCGCGCGCGCCCAAACGCGCGGCGCGGGTTTGATCGACGTGGCGCCGCCGGTCTTCGCGTCTCTCAGCACGATGTCGTGCGCGACTCTGAAGCCGTCGCCGGTCGTGAAGAAGACGTAGCCCTCCTGATAGGCGAGCAGCTGGCCGCTGACGACGATCGGAGGTCCGGCCGCGACCAGCACGATCGCCAGCGCGGCGGTCGCCGCCGCAAGGAAACGCCGCCTCATATCGGCAGTAATTGTATCACGAACGTCGGCTGCCAGAACTGCGTCCGGTAGGGATTTCCATACCAATAGAACGTTCGCGACACGTCGAGCAGGGCATGCGTCCACACTTTGAAGCGCACGTCGCCGGTGGCGTCGTACGGCGGCTGGCCTAGGTACGAGGTGTACAGCGGCTGGCCGATGATGTTGTTCGGCGGCGCGGCAAAGACGTTGGGGACCGGAATCGGAAAGTCGTCGTGGTGGCGCACGAGCAGCGAGAAGTTGAACTCCGGGGTCGGCACGACGTTCATCCCGAGGCTCGTGGTGCGCAGCGTCGACACCCCACGAAACGACGTAAAGCTCAACGGGCACCACGAGGTCCCGACCGGCTCGCACGGCTGGTAGCCGCCGTTGATGTAGTGATCTCCGACGTTGAGGATCTGATAACCGACGTACGTGTTGAACGAGCGTGAGAACTCCCGATTGACCGTGAAATTCTCCGACGCCGTACTGATCCAATGCGGCAGCGAGTTCCATTGATACTGCTTGTTGTAACTCGCATTGAAATAGTACGTCTCGTAAGGATTCGCCGGCTTGTTGAGTTTGATCGACTGCGTGAAGAGGTTGAAACCGAAGACGGTATTCCAGATCGTCGTATAGACCGGACAGAAATAGACCGGGGGGTTCTTCGCCCCGTGCTGATCGGGACAGGGTGCGCCGTAGGCTTGGAGACCCGGCACGGGAATCGGCGCGATGCCGTTGCTCCCTTGGTTGTATTGGAGCCCTCCGACCGTGTCGTGATTGAAGCCGTAGCCTTCGTAGATCTGCTCGGAGATGGGCAATCCGGGAATCTTGTTTTGGAAACTCGTCGCCGTGAGCTGCAGCTGCGACGGATGGTCCAGGCTGCCGGCGACCGTGCCCGGACCGAGCGAAGCCAGGCCGAGCAGGTTGTAGTTGGTCAGCTGCGAGGTGGCCTGCACGTAGGAGTGCGGAAAAGCATAGGTCGCGCTGAGGTAGGTCGTTTGCTGCGAAGCGCGCGGCATGGACAGCCAGTTCTGCTGTGTGTAATACTGCGTGAACGATTGAATCTGAAAGCGGCTGCCCAGCTTCTCGTACAGCGCCATGTTCCACCATTTTTCCGCCCGCGTCGCCGGGTTGACGGAGAAGATGGCATACTCGTGGTCGCCGACGAAATGCTGCTCGACGGATAGGTAGGTCTTGTACGTGGGATCGTACCGAAGGTGCAGCGCGGTCAAGGCGTTTGGGCTCCCCGCCATGTTCCACGTCAAATCCACGCTCGCGCCCGAAAGAGTGTTCTGTGCGAAGTACTGACTCGACGAGAAGTTGACGACGTCGGTTCCCAGCGGAATCTCGGCGTTCGCCAGATACGTGTGCGAGTTGACGAAGCGCACGTAGGTTTTGCTGCCGATGATGGCCCCGGTGGCGGTGACGCTCGGGCGTTGCGCGATCACCGGAAAGTAGAAGGCGTCGCCGGGCATGACGCGTCCTTTGACGGGATGCGCGAGATCGCCGTCGAGGAAGGTCCAGCGATCGGGCTCGGTCGTCACCGGGACGAAATAAATTCGCCGGAAATCGAGAAAATCGGAGATCGCCGCGCCGCTGACGGTTCCGGTTGCGTCGTGCAGCGTCACGTTCCCGGCGACCATGAAACGATTGAGCTTGAGATCCATGGAAAAGGCGTCGCCGGTGATGGTGAATCCGTCGCTCGTGCGCAGGCGCACCTTGCCGTCCGCTTCGAGCAGAAAACGGTCGTAGTAGAAATCGATCCGGGTTGCCGACAGATAGAGCACCGTTCTGGGGGGCTGCGGCGTTGGGGTCGGCGCGGGCGCGGACGCGGCGGCGCTCGCGCCGCACGCGAGGATGACCGGTAGCGTTGCGATCGCCGCAGAGAGCGCGATTCGTGGCACGGTCGCAACGGTTTTTCGGCCGCGGGCCGTCTCTCCTATCGAGAGTAAAAGCCGCTTCCCGGTGGAAGAAGCGAGCCGATGACGCGCGTGGTCGCTATCGTTATCGATTCGGGCGGCGTGGGCGCGCTGCCGGATGCCTCATGCTACGGCGACGCGCCCGGGGCGAATACGATCGGCAACGTTGCGCGCCGGCTCGGTTCGCTGCATCTTCCCAACTTGGAGTGTTGGGGACTCGGGCTGCTCGCCGACATCGCCGGGGTTGCGCCGGCCGCGCAGCCTCGCGCGCAGGCGGCGCGCCTGCGCGAGCGCAGTCGAGGGAAAGACACGATTACGGGACACTGGGAGATGATGGGAATTGTTACCGGAGTACCCTTTCCCACGTATCCGCATGGATTTCCGGCTGAGATCGTCGAGTCGTTCGAACGCATCACCGGCAAAGCTCCGCTCGGGAACCGGACCGCATCGGGCACCGCGATCATCGACGAGCTGGGCGCCGCTCACATCGCGAGCGGCCGGCCCATTCTCTACACCTCGGCCGACTCGGTCTTTCAGATCGCGGCGCACGAAGAGGTCGTCCCTCTGGCGACGCTGTACGAGTGGAGCGAACGGGCCCGAGCCATGCTTCG
>JASHOM010000091.1 GCA_030041115.1 Vulcanimicrobiota bacterium
TCGATTGGCCCAGTGGTTCGCGACGAAGACGTCGCCGGCCGTATCGACCGCCATCGAACCAAGCTCGTCGATGTGCGCGTTGATCCGGCGAACCGGCTTGACCGAACCCGGCGCGTAGATGCTAACCGAGCCGAGATCGCCTCGGGAGCCGGAGTTGGCGACGAACAGGTTCCCCGATCCGTCTTCGGCCAGCGCGAACGGTCCGTCGATCCCGTTTGCAATGGTGCGGAGCTGCCGGCCGTTGCGAGGGTCGTAGATGAAAATCGAGTTTCCCCAGAGATTCGCCACGTACAACAGCGTCGTCGAGCGGCGAACCGGCGGCTGAGGTGCGACGGTACCCGGAAGGATCGTTCGTCCGCCGGGCGGCAACGAGCATGCCGCGCCGCCGAGCGCGATCGCTACCGCAAAAGCGTAGGACGCCGCCCGAGCAGGCATGCCTCGACCTCCTCGTGAGGTCGTTTGCCGCGGCGCGCTCGATCCCTAGCGGCGTAAGCCGAGCTCGGAAATGAGGCTGCGGTAGCGCTCGATGTCCTTCGCGTGGAGATAGTTGAGCAGGCGGCGCCGTTGTCCGACTTGCAGCAGCAGGCCGCGCCGGCTATGGTGGTCCTTCTTGTGGATCTTGAGATGCTCGGTCAGCTGATTGATCGACGCGGTGAGCATCGCGATTTGGACCTCGGCCGATCCGGTATCGGCTGATCCGCGGCCGTATTTGGCGGCTATCTCCGCCTTCTGTTCTTTGCGCAGCGGCACGAATGAAGCTCCTTGGGCAGGATGGTCTCGCGCGGGTACAGAGTGCTCTACCGTCCCGGCGACCGGCCTAGGATATCAGAGTCTGCCGCACAAACGCAAGCCGCGTCATGGATTTCGGCATCCGGGCAAAGACCGCGCTGGTCGCCGGCGGCAGCGCGGGAATCGGCGAGGCCGTGGCGCTCGCCCTCGCGCGCGAAGGCGTAAAGCTGGCGCTCGGCGCGCGCGACCGGCAGCGGCTTGCCGCCGTCGAGGCGCGCGCGAAGGAGCTGGGCGCGACCGGCGCGCGCAGCTTTGCGCTCGACCTCGAAGATCCCGCCTCGATCGCCGCGATGCTCGCCGGCGTTCGGCGCGAGTTCGGCGAGGTGGAGATCGCCGTGCTCAACGGCGGTGGTCCGCGTCAAGGGCGTTTCTCGGAGATGACGTTCGAGGATTGGGACTCCGCTTACCGGCTGCTCTTGCGCAGCATGCTCGGGCTGACCGCGGAGCTCGTTGCGCCGATGCGCGCGCGCGGCTGGGGGCGCATCGTCGCATTGACCTCAACGTCGGTGAAGCAACCGATCGACGCGCTCGTGCTATCCAACACGTTTCGCACCGGATTGGTCGCCGCGTTGCGAACGCTCGCGGTCGAGGTTGCGCGCGACGGGGTTACCGTCAATTGCATAGCGACCGGTCGCGTCGAAACCGGGCGGTTGCGCGATCTCTACGGCGGCGACGAATCGAAGCTGCGTCAGGCCGCCGCCGAAGTGCCGATCGGTCGCATTGCGAAGCCGGCCGAGTTTGCGCCGATGGTGGCGTTCCTGTGCAGCGAACCCGCCGGTTACGTCACCGGGCAAACGATCTCCGTCGACGGCGGACTCACGCGCGGGCTCTTCGGCTGACCGGCCGCAAGCGAAGGTGCGCTAGGGAGCGGCGCGAATCACCGGGCCGATATGCAGGGATTAGAAGGAAAGCGCGTGGCCGCGCTGATCGGCGACGGGTTTGAGGAGATCGAGCTTGCGGAGCCCCGCCGGGCGCTCGAAGAGGCAGGTGCGATCGTCACGATCGTCGGTATGGACGAGCGCGCGCGACAGCGCATTCGCGGCAAGCGCGGTCTCGACGACGGGCTGAGCCTGCGCGCCGAGGAGCTGGTGACCGATTGCACGGCCGAGGATTTCGACGCCGTCTTGATTCCCGGCGGTACCTCGCCCGACCGGATTCGGACCGATCGCGAAGTCCAGCGATTCGTCCGTGAGTTCGATGCTTTGAAGAAGCCGATGTTCTCGATCGGTCACGGCGCTCAAGTGTTGATCTCTTCGCAGATCGTGCGTGGCCGGCAAGTGACCGGCGTTCATTCGATCGCGGACGACATCCGCAACGCCGGCGGCCTCTATCGCGATCAGCCGACCGTCACCGATTCCAACTGGGTCTCGACGCGCGGCAGCGAGGATTTGCTGCAGTTCAACCGCGCGATGCTGGAAAAACTGGCGGCCGCGATTCCGGTTCAAATCGGGTCGTAGCGGGCCAGCGTCTCGCCGTACTGGCGCAACGCGAAAAAGGCTACGAACGCGCAGAATGCCAGCTCGGCCGCCGGCGAGCGCGCGGCGGCGACGAGCGCGTACGCGCCGGCGCTCGTGCACGCGGCCAGCAGAACGTAAAGCGTTCGCGCGAGGCCGCGCCGGGTCGTCGCCGAAAGCGCGACGAGCGTGCTGGCCACGACGGCCGCTAGCGTGACCGAGAGAGTGACCGGTACGGTCGAGACGCCGCGCGCGAGCTGTGCGCCGGCGAAACAGAGGCCGGCCGAAACGGCGGCGACGCACGGAACCAGCGCTTTTGCGCGGGCCAGCTCGCGACCGAAGAGCGGTGCGCCTTGCTCGCAGCGATCGAGGTGCGGGTGCAATCCCGGGCTTTGCGCAAGCGCCATCGCGATCCCCAAGAGCGAGCACAGAAAAAGAGGCGCGGCCGGGCCGGACGGCTCCACGAGACCCGCGACGAAGGCGGCCGCGCAGGCGCAGAAAACGACGCGCCGCTGCACGTAGAGGCGCGCCTGCACGACGCCTGCCGGAGCTCGCGACCTCATGCTCCGGCCGCGCGAACGCGCGCGAGTCCGCCCGGCGCGAAGGCTCGCGCCGCGGCCGCGTCGGCGTGAGTCGAAAACAGCGCGCGCCCTTCGAGCACGTCGACGATCAGCCGCGCGTAGACCGGCTGCGGCCGATCGAGTACGACGAGCTGCGGCGTTCCGATCAGCGCGCCGATCAGGGGATAAGCGAGGGCCTCGTGCATGCCCGCGAGGCGAGCGCGCAACCGGCGCGCGCATGCGCGCGCGCGGCTCGGCTCGACGTTCCAAAGCGCGGCCCGATAGGCGATGTATCGCGCGAACTCGGATTCCTCGAGCGCAAGGGGCTCGTGCGGCACCAGAGCGGCGGCCCGCTTGCAGTGCACCGATTGCACGCGCGGATCGTAGTCGTTGATGAGCACGCAGCCGGTCGTCGCTTTCACGATGCCGGTCGCAAGCAGCGCGACGACGCAGGCTTCTTTTGCCGATTCGCAGTGGAGCGCCATGCGCTCGCCGCGCTCGAGGTCGAGCGTTAGCGGCCCTGCCGAAACCGCGTTTCGCGCAAAAGTCGCATCTCGCATCCGCAAGAGGGGCATCGGGCAGTAGCATTCGGCGGTTCCGGCCAACTCCACTACTTGCCGTGCTATCGAACGCCCAAGTCGCGCAGAAGCTGCTCGAGACCCGCACGCTCATGGAAATGGCGGGCGAGTCCTTCTACAAGTACATGGCCTACGAGAAGGCCGCCGCGTCGGTCGAGAACGCTCCGCCGCTCGGCGACCTCGTCGCCGCGGGCGAGCATCTCGAACTGCCGGGCGTCGGAAAATCGATCGGCGCCGCCATCGAACAACTGGTGCGGACCGGAACTTCCGAACAGCTCGATCAGCTGCATCGGCAATTTCCGCCGACGCTTTTGGAAGTGCTCGGCGTCAGCGGCATCGGAACGAAAACGACCGCGATGCTCTTCACCGAATTCGGGATCGCGTCGCTCGCCGATCTCGAAGGCGCAATCGAGGCCGGAACGCTCGCCGGCGTGCCGCGCTTGGGAAAGAAGACGATCGAAAACTGGCGGCGCGGCATTCTCGCGTATCGCGGCCGCCTGCATCGGACGCCGCTGCCGATCGCGCTTGCGGTTGCGCGCGAGGCGATAGAGTATCTGCGCGAAGGACCGCCGATCGAACGTCTGGTTTTCGCCGGGAGCCTGCGGCGGGCCGAAGCGACCGTCGGCGACATCGATTTGGTCTGCACGACGCGCGATGCCGTGGACGTCATCGCGCATTTCACCGCCTGGCCGCGCGCGCAGGCCGTGCTTGCCGAAGGACCGACCAAGGCGAGCATTTGGCTTCCGGGCGGCCTGCAGATCGACTTGCGCGTGCTCCCCGACCATCTGTACGGCAATCTCTTGCAACACTTCACCGGCTCGCGCGAACACAACATCAAGTTGCGCGAGTGCGCCGTTCGCTCGAGCCTGCGCGTCAGCGAGAACGGCATCCTCAACCTCGAGAACGGTGAGGTGATCACGTGCAGCGAGGAGGCGGGCGTCTATGCGGCGCTGGGCATGCAGTACGTTCCGCCCGAGCTGCGCAGCGGGTTGAACGAGATCGAGCTGGCTCGCGCCGGCGCCATTCCCACGTTGGTCGAGGCCGGCGATCTGCGCGGCGATTTTCACATGCACACCACCTGGAGCGACGGCGACGACACGCTCGAGGCAATGATCGCGGCGGCCGCTGCGCGAGGTTACGAGTACCATGCGATCAGCGATCATTCGCCGGGACGCGGCCGGCGCTTAGGGCTCGATCCGCGCAAGCTGGCCGAGCAGCGCGCGCTCATCGAGCAGCTCGGCGCGCGGCACGGAATCGCGACGCTCTGCGCCGGCGAAGTGGACGTTCTCCCGGACGGTTCGCTCGATTTTAGCGACGACGTGCTCGCCTCGCTCGACGTGGTCATCGCCTCCGTGCATTCGGCCACGGGGCAATCGCGCGAGGAGATGACCGCGCGGTTGATTCGGGCGTGCGAGAATCCGTACGTCACCATCATCGGTCACCCGACGGGCCGCCGTTTCGGCGCTTCGACGGGCTCGGCGCAGGGCACCGGCTACGAGTTCGATTACGATGCCGTCTTCGCGGCCGCCGCGCGCACCGGTACCGCGCTCGAGATCGACGGACAGGCGGCGCGTCTCGATCTTCCGGCGCCGCTGGCGCGCAAAGCGAAAACCTTCGGCGTTGCGTTCGCGCTGGATAGCGACGCGCACCGCACGGGCGACTTGGCGGCAATCGACTTTGCAGTCGGGCAAGCTCGTCGCGCCGGTTTGGAAAAGGACGACGTATTGAACGCGCAACCTCTGGAACGCGTGCGCGCCTTCGTTGCGCGCAAGCGCGGCGCGCGATGATCGCCGGCGCCCGTTTGGCCGGACCCGCTTCGGGTGGCGCCGCCGAGCAACCGCCGCTGATCTTCGTGCATGGCGTCGGTTCGACGGCGGCGATCTGGGATGAGCAGCTGGAGTTCGCCGGGGCGCAGCGGCTCTGCGCCGCAGTCGAGCTGCGGGGCAACGGTGCGCGCAAGCCCGATCCGGACCCGGCGACGATCGGCCGCGCCGAATTCGCCGGCGACGTGCTTGCCGTTGCCGACGCGCTGCGCGCGCCGCGCTTTACGCTCGTCGGGTGCAGCCTCGGCGGTGTCGTTGCCTTCGAGCTGTGGCGGCGCGTGCCGCAGCGCATCGATCGGCTGGTCCTGCTCGGGAGCTTCGCGCGCTATCCCGACGGGCAGCGCCAAGCGGACCTGATCGCGGCCCAGGTTCGCGAGGCGGGCGACATGCGGACCTTCGGCGAGCTGCGCGCGGCGAAGCTCGGACTGCCCTCCGCGCGGTTGCACGAGACGATCGAGCAGATGGCCTGCAAGTCGGTGGAGTGCTATCTCGCCTCGACCCAAGCGACCTGGACGGGCGACTATTGCGGCGTCCTGCCGACGATCGACGTACCGGTGCTCGTCGCCTACGGCGAACGCGATGCGATCGCGCCGCGTGCGCTCGCGCAAGAGATCGCTTCAGGCATTCGCGGGGCGCGACTGGCGATGATTCCCGCGGCCGGCCACGTCGCCAACGCCGACGCGCCCGCCACGTTCAACGCGCTCCTGCGCGATTTCCTCGGCTCCTAGGAGCCTGTGGCATTCCTAGACGATGCGCTCGGGCACGGCGTAGAGATTGGCACGGTCACCGCGGACGAAGCCGGCGAGCGTGACGTTGAACTCGCGCGCAAGCTCGACGGCGAGGCTGCTCGGCGCCGAGACCGACGCGACGATCGGCGCGCCGGCCATCACGGCTTTTTGCAGAATCTCGTAGCCGGCGCGGCCGCTCACCAGCAGCGTGCAGCGGCGCAGCGGAAGGCGCGCCGCCAGCAGCGCCCAGCCGACGATTTTGTCGACGGCATTGTGACGGCCGACGTCCTCGCGCACGGCGAGCAAATCGCCGCGTTCGTCGAACAGCGCGGCCGCGTGCAATCCGCCCGTTGCGGCGAAGAGCCGCTGCGCCGAGCGCATTCGTTCGGGCAGCGCGTAGAGCGTCGCCGCCGGGAGCAGCACGCCGTCGTCGATCGGCACGGCACCGAGCTCGCGCAGCGATTCGAGCTGCGCGCGCCCGCAGACGCCGCACGAGCTGGTCATCGCGAAGTGGCGTTCGAATCGCGCCAGATCCGGTAATCGGGCCGGCGAGCGCAGCTCGATGGTGACGATGTTGTACTGCTGACCGGGCTCGACGGCCGGGTCGACGCAATAGGTCAACCCCGCGATCTCTTCGCGCGAGCCGGCGATGGCTTCGCCGTGCGCGAAACCGGCGGCGAGCTCGAAGTCGTTGCCGGGCGTTCGCATCGTCACCGCGAGCGTTCGGGTCGTGCCCGCGGCGGCCAGGCGCAGCTCGAGCGGTTCCTCGGCGACGACCTCGTCGTGCTTGCGCGCGCGCGTCTCCCCGTGGAGCGCGAACACCTCGGTCTCCGCGCTGCGTCCGGCTCGTCCTTGGTTCCTCGACGCCGGCAATGACATGATCAGGACGGTGCACCTTCGTCGTCGGGACGGTTTTGGACGTATTCGAAGCCGAAGCGCCCCTTGACGCACAGATGGCCGCCGGTCACGGAGTTCTCGATCGGCGAGGTGACCTTGACGATCGCGTTCTCCTGCACGTGGAGCGTCAGCGTGCAGCCGACGCCGCAGTACGAGCAGATCGTGTCGGTCCGCGTCTGCCGCGCTTCGTTCCATTCGCCGCGCCGGCGCAGCTCGTGCTCCGACGCAAACATGAGCGCGCCGGTCGGACAGACACCGATGCAGTTCCCGCAGTAAACGCAGGCCGAATCCGGAAGCGGTACGTCGTACTCCGTCGAGATGCGCGCGTCGAAGCCGCGGCCGGCGACCGCGATCGCGAACGTATTCTGTGCGTCGGCGCCGCAAGCCTCGACGCACTTGTAGCAGAGAATGCATTTCGCGTAGTCGCGTACGTACAGCGCATTGTCGATCTTGACGGGCTGCGCGACGGTTTCCGGCGCCGCGCCGTAGCGGCCGGGGTCGGCGCCGTAGCGGTCGCAGTAGCGCCGTGCGTCGGGCGCGGTCGAGAGATCGACCGATGATGCGAGAAACTCGAGCACCATCTTACGGCTGTGGCGTACGCGCGGCGAATCGGTGGTAACGACCATTGCGGGTTCGACACGCCGGGCGCACGCGGGAACGAGCGCGCGCGAACTCTCCAGCTCGACCACGCAGACGCGACAGGCGTTCACCGGCGTCAGCGACTCGAGGAAGCACAGCGTCGGCGTATCGATCCCCAAGCTTGTGCAGGCGTCGAGAATCGTCGAGCCTTCGGGTACGCGCACCGGCGCGCCGTCGATCGTGAGATCTACCATACGTTTAAATTTCTGCGCGCGGATTCTATTGCGTTCGCCGCCGTCTGGCCGAGGCCGCAGATCGATGCGTCGCGCATCGCGCGTCCGATTTCGTCCACGAGCGCGAAGTCCCGCCGTCGCAGCGCCTCTGCCTGACGGACGGTGCCGATCCGGCACGGGACGCACTGTCCGCAGGACTCGTCGCGGAAGAAGGCGGCGATGCGCCGCAGGATCGCGACCATGTCGGCGGTTTCGTCGAAGAGCATCACGACACCCGAGCCCAGCGTCGCGCGCGCGGCACGCGCGTCTTCGAACGTCAGCCGCATGGTCAACGCGTCGGGCGCGACGAACGTTCCCGCCGCGCCGCCGAGCAAAACCGCCTGCAAGCGGCGCCCGCGGGGCACGCCGCCGGCGAGTTCGATGAGTTCGCCGAGCGTGACGCCGTGCGGCACTTCGTAGAGCCCGGGCTTGGCCACCGCGCCGGAGAGACAGAAAAGCCGCGTGCCGGTCGAGCCGGGCGTTCCGATGCGCGCGAACTCGGCCCCGCCTTCGAGTACGATGAGCGGAAGGTTCGCGAGCGTCTCGACGTTGTTGACCAGCGTCGGCTTGCCGAAAAGACCTGATTGAACCGGAAACGGCGGTTTGCTGCGCGGCTCGCCGCGCTTGCCTTCGATCGAATTGAAGAGCGCCGTCTCCTCGCCGCAAATATAAGCGCCCGCGCCGCGGCGCACTTCGATCTCCAAGCGCGCGCCGCTGCCCATGACGTCGTCGCCGAGCAATCCGGCCGCGCGCGCTCGCGCGATCGCATTGGCGACGCGCGCGGCGGCGAGCGGGTACTCGCCCCGAATGTAAATGAAGGCGTACTCGCAACCGGTCGCGTAGGCTGCGATCGTCATTGCCTCGACGATCGCGAACGGATCCTGCTCCAACAGCACGCGGTCCTTGAACGTGCCCGGCTCCGATTCGTCGGCATTGCAGATGAGATAGTGCGGGCGCGACGGTTCGGCCGCGACCGCGGCCATCTTTCGTCCCGTCGGGAAAGCCGCGCCGCCGCGTCCCAGGAGCTTCGACGCGTCGACCTCGCCGGCGATTCGCTGCGGTCCGAGCGTGAACGCCGCGCGCAGCGCCGCGTATCCGCCGTGCGCGCGGTACTCGTCCAAGCTTTCCGGATCGATCTTGCCGGCGCGCCGCAACAGGCGCAGATTCGAGCCGCCGATGACCGGCGGCGCTGCGGCCGCGGGCGGATTGCGCTGCGCGCCGGCTTCGACCACCAGCGTGGCCGGCGCGCGATCGCATTGTCCCAGACACGGGCTGCGCTCCCAAGCGGCGCCGCTGCCCTCCATCGCTGCAACGACTTGCTGCGCGCCGGCACTCAGGCACGCGATGTCGTCACAGACGTGGACGATCCGCAACGGCGACTCGGTCGTTCGCAACAATTTATAGAAGGTCGCGACGCCGTAGAGATCGGCGGGTGCGACGGCGAGTCGCTCGCCGGCGTAGTTCAGAGCGCCGGCGCTGATCCAACCGAAATTGTCCTGCACCGCGTGCAGCACCGGCAGCGCCAGGTGCCGCCGCGAACGCGGCCGGCCGCCGGCGTCATCCTGAACTTGTCGAAGGGCGGCGTCGATCACCGCCCGCTCGGCCGCCGACGCTCGCGCCGAGGTGAAATGCAAATCCATTATTGCTTCGCCGCCGGACCGGTCGCACCGAGCTCGTCGAAGGGCGGCAATTCGATGCGCACGGCGCAGGCTTTGAACTCCGCGGTTCCCGACTGCGGATCGGTCGCGTCGATCGTCAAGAGATTGGTCGCGACGTCGTCGTTGTGGTGAAACGTCGTGAAGAGCAGCCCCGCACGCAATCCCGGATCGATCCTGACCGCAACGACGACCGAGCCGCGGCGCGACCTGACGCGGACGCGGTCGCCGTCAACGAGGCCGTAACGCTGCGCGTCTTGCGGCGAGATGTCGAGCGTTTCACCGCGTCGCAGCGGCGACGTGTAGCCGCCGCTCTGCACGCCGGTGTTGAACGAATCCAAACGCCGTCCGGTCGTGAGCCGCAAGGGGTACCGCTCGTCGAGCGCTTCGACGGGCGGCTCGTGCTCGACCGCCGCAAAGGGCGCGCGCGGCCCCTGGAACGGTTCGGCCCAGAGCCGCGCGTGCAAAAACTGTTCGCCGGGATGCTCCTCGTCGTAACATGGCCACTGAATTCCGCCGAGCCGCTCCAACCGCTCGTAACTCATCCCGGCGTGGAAGGGCGAGAGCGAGCGGCACTCGTCCCAAGCGAGCCGAGGCGTGTAGGCCGGCCACCTCCGATCCAACCGGCGCGCCAGCTCGGCAATGATCGCGATGTCGTCGCGCGCGTCGCCGGGGGCGTCGAGCGCTTTGCGGCAACGCTGCACGCGCCGCTCGCTGCTCGTTACCGAGCCCTCGGATTCGCACCAGCTCGCCGTCGCGGGGAAGACGACCTCCGCGAGCTCGCCGGTCTTGGTGAGAAAAATATCCTGCACGATCAAGTGTTTGAGGCTGCGCAGCAGCTGCATCGTATGCGCTTGATCGGCCTCCGACTGCGCCGGGTTCTCGCCGGCGACGTAGAGCGTGTCGAGTTCGCCCCGCTCGATCGCGCGGAACATGTCGGTGAGATTCCAGCCTCTTTTTCGCGGCAACGTAACGCTCCACGCTCGCTCGAACTTGGCGATGCAGGCGGGATCTTCGACGTCCTGGCCGCCGGGAAACTTGTTCGGAATTGCGCCCATGTCACCGCCGCCCTGCACGTTGTTCTGTCCGCGCAGGGGATTGACGCCCGAACCGTAGCGGCCGACGTGTCCGCAGAGAAGCGCGAGATTGATGAGCGCGCGCACGCTGTCCACGGCATTGTGGTGTTCGGTGACGCCGAGCGTCCAGCAGAGCTGCGCTCGCGGCGCGCGGGCGTAGGCGTGCGCGAGTTCGCGAACGAGCGCCGTGCCTACGCCCGTGATTTTTTCCGCATGTTCGAGCGTATAGGGTTGGACCGCCGCGCGGTAGGCTTCGAAGTCGCTCGTCGCTCGGTCGACGAACGCGCGGTTCTCGAGTCCGGCCGCCAGGATCTCGCGTCCGATCGCGTTGGCCAGCGCGATGTCCGAGCCGACGTCGAGCCCGAGCCAACCGTCGGCCCACTGCGCGCTCGACGTACGCCGCGGATCTATGACGTAGAGCTTGGCGCCGTTGCGAATGCCGCGCAAGACATGATGGAAGAAGATCGGATGCGTTTCGCGGGCATTCGATCCCCAGAGCACGATGACGCCGGTGTGCTCCAGCTCTTCGTAGGAGCTCGTACCGCCGCCCGCCCCGAACACCGCCGTCAGACCGACGACGCTGGGGGCGTGTCAAGTTCGGTTGCAGCTATCTATGTTGTTGCTGCCGATGACGCCGCGAGTGAACTTCTGCGCGATGTAGTTCATCTCGTTGGTCGCCTTCGAGCAACTGAACATCCCGAACGTGCGAGTCCCGCCGCGCTCGCGCGCGTCGCGGAGTGCCGACGCGGCGCGGTCGAGCGCTTCGTCCCACGAGGAGCGGCGAAGGGTCCCGCCGTCGCGCACGAGCGGATGGGTCAACCGAAGATAGGGTTTGCTCACGCCGCGGTAATTCGAGTGACGCCCGCGCGCTCCCCACCGCAGCGGGGCCTCTGCGCCCGGTGGCCCGGACCTTGGCGCCGTTGGGCCAAAGGAGCTTAGAAGGAGCGAAGGCAAGACCGGGCCTTCGGAAGGGGAGAAGAGCGTGGATCTTTCGGCGATTACCGTCTATGCGGACGGCCGGTTCCAGAAATACGCCGACGCGAAGGTCGGCCTGCTTACGCATGGACTCCAATATGGAACCGGCTGCTTTGAGGGGATTCGCGGCTATTGGGTGCCGGAGGAGCGCGAGCTCTTTCTCGTGCTTCTGCGCGACCACTACGAGCGCCTCATGATCTCGGCGAAGATTTTGACGATGACGATTCCAAAGAGCGTCGAGGAGCTCGTGGACGTCACGGTCGAGCTCTGCCTGCGCAATCGCTTCGATTGCCACGTCTACGTGCGTCCGTTCGCTTACAAAGCCGCCGAAGACGTCGGCGTGCGCTTGCACAACGTCCCGGATGCCTTTGCCGTCGTGCCGGTTCCCTTCGCCCAATACATCGACGGCAACCGCTGCCTCGACGTCTGCGTCAGCTCGTGGCGGCGCACCGACGATACGATGGCGCCGCCCCGCGCGAAGATCACCGGTCTCTACGTCAACTCCGCTTTGGCCAAGAGCGAAGCGGTTCAGAACGGCTTCGACGAGGCGATTCTCCTCTCGCACGACGGACACGTCGCCGAAGGCTCGGCCGAGAACATCTTTATCGTACGCCGCGGCGTCCTGTATACGCCCGATCCCTCGCAGAACGTGCTCGAAGGCGTGACCCGGCGCGTGATCATGGAGCTCGCCCGCGACGAGCTCGGCGTTGCGATCGTCGAGCGCTCGATCGATCGCGGCGAGCTGTATGCCGCCGACGAAGTCTTCTTCACCGGAACCGCGGTCGGCATCTGTCCCGTCGCCTCGATCGACCGGCGCGTCATCGGCGACGGAACGATCGGCTCGATCACGCAACGCCTGCGGACGCTCTACGACCGCATCGTCACCGGACGCGAGCCGCGGTACGAGCGGTGGCTGACGCGAACCTACCTCAGCGGCGGCGTTGCCGTCCCGCCGGTGGCGTCGCTCCAGTAGCCCGCATCCGGCGAAACGGCGGCGGCACGCGGATCGCCGCCCGTCGCATGCCGCCAGCGGGCGAAGCGCAGCTCGCCGGAGTAGGCGATTCGCGAAACCGTGTGGATGAACGAGCGGCCCAGGTCTTGTGAGGGCAGTTGCGTGGTCATGACGGCGATGACGTAAGGCGCGTTGCTCGCATAGACGATGCCGGCATCGTTGAGGGTGTCGTAGAGCGAGCCGGTTTTGTGCGCCACCGGCACGTCCTCCGGGAGCGGTTCGGGCAGGAGCGTGTTGAACTCATCGGCCTCGAGGATGTCGATCATCTCGTTTGACGACCACTGGTCGACCAGCTGGCGGCGCGCCATCAGCGAGAGCAGACGAACCAGATCGGCGGGCGACGTTCGCAGCGTCTGACGAATCGCCCAACCGTCGGTTCGCACGTCGCCGCCGAGATGCGTTCGGTCGAGGCCGAGCTCGGCCATCTGCCGGTTGATGTTGCGCCGGCCCACGAGCCGGATCAGCATGTTCGTCGCCGTGTTGTCGCTGATGTCGATCATCTTCTCGAGCAGCGCTGAAATGCTGTAGGTCGTACCTGCGGGAGCGTAGCAGAGGTCGCCCGATCCGTAGTCCTTGTCGCCGGCTTCGAGCGCGACGGGACGCTCCAGATCGAAATGGCCGGCTTCGAGCTGCGCGAAGACCTCGACCATCACGGGCAGCTTGATCGTCGACGCGGCGGGCATGCTTCGCGCGGCATTGAAGCCCGCGTTGTAGCCGGTGTCGAGATCGAGCACGTCGATCGCGATGGCCGCCGGCACGTGCCGCGCCAGCGTGCGAACCTGCCGGTTCAAGCTTGCGAAAGGCGGGGGAAGATATGCACGCGCCGGTGCGAACGTCGAGACGCCGGTCCCCAGGACAAACGCCGAAAGCAACGCGGCGCGCCGCAACATGGCGGCCGCTTCGATTCTCCCGCCACGCGTCTCCTTCTCGCGGCGAACTTCGCTTCGCGGCGGCGCGGCGCGGGTGGTTGCGGCGCCCGAATCGAAGCCCGCAGCGTGAGCACGACGCTTTCGCCGGTACGGCGCGTCGACATCGTCGGCGTCCCGATGGATTTGGGCGCGAGCCGGCGCGGAGTCGACATGGGCCCCTCCGCCGTCCGCTACGCCAAACTGCACCACGCGCTGAGTCGGCTCGGCATTGCGGAGATCGTCGATCGCGGCAATCTGCACGTGCCCATTCGCGAGTCGGCGGCCGCCGACGACGCATCGGCGAAGTTTCTCAACGTCATCACCGACGTCTGTAACCATTTGGCGGTTCTCGTCGAAGAGGCGGTGCGTGCGGGGGGATTGCCGATCGTACTGGGCGGCGATCACTCGATCGCGCTCGGAACGCTGGACGGACTGACGCGGGCGCGCGGCACGCCGCCGGGTTTGGTCTGGATCGACGCGCACGCCGACATCAACAGCCCCGGAAGCTCGACGACGGGAAACGTCCACGGCATGCCGCTCTATTTTGCCTTGAAGCAAGGCGTTGCGAAGGCCGAGCGTACCGTACAGATCGGTTTGCGCGACGTCGATCCCAACGAAAAGCGCCTTCTTCGCGAGTTCGGCGTTCGAGCGTTCACCATGAGCGACGTCGATAAACTGGGAATGGTGCACGTGATGGAGCAGGCCCGCGCGATTGCCGGCTCCGATGGCCGGCCGATTCACGTTTCGTTCGACATGGACGCGATCGATCCGAGCGAGGCGCCGGGAACCGGAACGCCGGTCAAGGGCGGCCTGAGCTATCGTGAGGCGCATCTGGTGATGGAAATGCTGTACGACAGCGGACAACTCGGCTCGATGGAAATGGTCGAGATCAATCCGATCCTCGACGATCGCAACCAAACCGCCGCGCTCGCGGTCGGCCTCATTTGCTCCGCTCTCGGTAAATCGATCCTCTAGCGCGGACCTTACAGCTTGATCGTGGCTTGGCCCTGGCAGGCGACGCCGCCGCCGCAGACCGCCGGGTCCCAACTCGCGTCGGCGAGCAGGGCGCGAATGCGACCTTCGAGCGCGGGATCGATCGGCGGCTGGAAAACGATGCCCTGCGTCTTGCCGTCGTCGCCGACCGTGACGATCAACGTGACGTGCGTCCCGACTCCCTCGAGCGCTTCGCGCACGCTGGGATCGAGCACCGGGTCCGGCTGCTCGGCGCCGAAGGGAAGGTAACCGCCGGTCTGTCGCGAGCCGACGCTGGCGACTGCACGAGCGGGCGAAGGCGTGGCGTCGGGCGCAGCGATGCCGCTTGCAGCGCCGCTTCCCGCTCGTTGCACCGGCGCGACGGCCGGCGCGGCCGGCGCGCTCGAAGCGAGCGTGGGATCGGGTGAGGCGCGGCGATGCGGCCGCGCCGCGACGACATGGACGTGATTTGCGAAGTTGAGCGCGGCCTTCGTTTCGTGGCGGGGCGCGAGCGCGCGCGGCGCGGGGTGCGGCGGCGGCGGCGGCGGCGGCTTGATCTCGATGTGCACGATATGGGTGAAGCTCACCGTCTCGACCGGCGTCGTTGCTGCGGTCCAGGCGAGCGCCGGGATGGCAAGCGCGACGAGGACGTGAATGGAGAACGACGCAAGCGTGGCTCGACCCATTCGCTCGCGAGCGCCGGCGGCCTCAGACATCGTGCACGCTCACTTCGATTCCAGCGCGCCGCCGCCCCCGGCCGTGACGCATCCTAGCCGGGCGCGCCCACTGCGTCGAGCTTGCCGAGCTCGGCACCCCAAGCGTCCCAACCGGCCGCCGACTCGCGTGCAAACAGCTCGATGCGCGAGCGCGCGCCGCACAGATTTTCGATGAGCTCCCGGATCGACGCCGGCTTCTGACTGTGCTCGCGGCGGCACGCCATGACGACCTGCCCTTGGCTGAGATCGAGAATTGGAAACGGGCGTCCCGTCGGCGTGGTCGTGGCCGCCAGGACGAACTCCGTCGTCGGCTTGGTGAACGTCGGCGGCACACCCTGACCGCGAATGATTTCGTTACGCCGATTCGTCTTCACCCAGACGTAGGCGACTCCGCGATAGAAGAGGTCCCAGCGCCCGATCAGGTCGATCGCAAAGTCGAGGCGCGGACCGGTCGACCATAAAAAAAGAGCCGCACGTTCGTTCATGATCGAGCGAACGGGCAACTGCGCGAGCGCCTCTTGCGTCATCGACGGATAGTGCTTGGCCGCGGCGGCGTCCTTGATTTGACTGCCGTAATAAAACCACGGCGGATCGGCGTAAACGATGTCGTAGCGCTTCGCCGGAAACGGCGGAAGCGTGTCGTGCCGTTCGGCGACGCTTCGCCGTGCCAGCCGGCGCAGTTGCAGCTGATTCTTGGGCGAGTAGATTTCGAAACGATCGAGCGCGCTCGCGGAGAGCGAGTACACGCCCGAGGGTGCCCTTCGCTTCGAGCGCATCGCCTCCAGCCTACCAGCCCGCGGCCAGCGATGCAACGATGGCGCCGCAGAGCGTCGCGGCGAAGTTGACGCCGTCGTTTTCCAGCCAACTCGCTCCACGCCGCATCACGGTCTCGGTGCCGCACGAGTGGCGCTGCGTTTCGCACTCGCACGCGCAGCGGGGACACCAGCGCAGCGCCTGCAGCGTCGCGCCGAGCAGCGAGTCGAGGATGGCGCCCGCGAACCCGCCGGCCGCGACGCTCCACCACGGCGCGATGCCGACGAGCGAGGCCACGATCGCGACGCAGAGCGAGCCCGCCATGGTGGCGGCGGTTCCCGCGAGCGAGATGCCCCCCGAGCGCCCCGCGCTCACCGAGCGCAGCGTCAAGATCGAAACCGGCGCGCGCGCCGAGAGCGTGCCGAGCTCGGTGCCCCACGTATCGGCCGACGCCGCGGCGAATGCGCCGGCGAACGCTGCCCCGAATGCGGTGCCGCCCCACCGCGCGGCCGCAACGGCGCAGAGCGCCGCAACCGCGCCGTTCGCGAGCACTTGCCATCCGCTGCGCGCGACGTGCCGATCGTCGCCCGCCAGCGCGCGTTTGCGCGTTGCCCCGACCCGCGAGAGCAGCGACGACGGCAGAAAAAAGGCGAAAAGCACGGCAGCCGCCCGCCACCCGCCGCCGGCGAACACGAGCGTGCCGACCGCGAACGCGGCGGCCGCACCGCTCGCGGTGAGCGCGCGCGCGCGATAGGCAAGTCCGGCCGCGAGCGCCGCAAACGCGGCGCCGAGAGCGACGTGCATCACGACCGCGGCGTAAAGTGCGTCTCGAGCGCGGCGAGCAGGCCGCCGATGGTGTAACCGCGGACCGCGGTGACGTCGACCGCAAGACCCGTTTCGCGTGCGGCCTGCGCGGTAATCGGACCGATGCAGGCGACGCATTTCCCCTGCGCGCACCGTGCCGCCGCCGCGTCGCCGCCGAGCAGCGCGGCAAAGCCGCGGACGGTGCTCGCGCTCGTGAACGTCAACACGTCGGCCGCCGCCGCCTTGGCTTCGAAATCCGGATCGTTTGGAACGACGGTTTTATATGCCGGCACGATCGCCGGCACTCGTCCTGCCGCTTCGAGCATGTCGGGGAGCGCGTCGCGCGCGGCTTGCGCGCGATAGATGAGGACGCGAGCTCCGCGTTCCGAGCGCTCGACGATCGCCTGCGCGAGCGCCTCTCCGACGAATTCGCCGGGAACGAGATCGGCGCGGACGCCGTGCGTTCGCAGCCGCTGCGCGGTGCGCTCGCCGATTGCCGCGACTTTGACGCCGCCGATCGCGCGCGCGTCGGCGTCGCGGGCGGCAAGTTGAGCGAAGAACGCATCGACCCCGTTTTGCGAGGTGAAGACGAGCCACGCAAACGAGGCGAGCGAATCGAGCGCGCGCGGGGCGGCAAGCGCGTCGTCGGACGGTTCGATTGCGATCGTGGGGGCGATGATAGGTGCGGCTCCGCGCGCAAGCAATTCCCAAGCGAATGCGGCCGATTGCTCTCCCGCGCGCGTGATCAGAACCCGCTTGCCGAAGAGCGGCTTGGTGTCGAACCAGCGCAGCCGCTCGCGCAATCGCACGACGTTCCCGACGATGACGATCGCGGGCGCGCCGACGTTCGCCTTCGCCGCTTCGCCGGCGATCGTCGCCAGCGTTGCGGTCACGGTGCGCTGCGTGGGGCGCGTGCCGTCTTGGATGATGGCGGCCGGCGTCGCGCCGGCGAGCCCGTGCGCGACGAGACGCTCGGCGATCTCGCAGAGGTTTGCGCTCGCCATCAGCATCACGAGCGTCCGGTGCGGATCGGCAAGCGCGCCCCAATTCAACGATGACGCGGTCTTCGCCGGATCTTCGTGGCCGGTGAGAACGGTAAACGACGCCGCGTGCTCGCGGTGCGTGACCGGAATGCCGGCGTAGGCCGGAACGGCCAGCGCCGAGCTGATGCCGGGGATGACTTCGAACGGAATTCCCGCCGCTCGCAGCGCTTGCGCCTCTTCACCGCCGCGTCCGAAGACGAACGGGTCGCCGCCTTTCAAACGGACGACGCATCTTCCTTCGCGCGCCTTGGCAATTGCGAGTGCCTCGATCTCCTGCTGCGGCATTGCCCGGTCACCCGCGCGCTTTCCGACGAAAATGCGTTCGCAGCGCGGCGGCGCCAAAGCGACGACGTCATCGCCGGCGAGCGCGTCGTAGAGCAGCACTTCGGCGCCGCGTAAGACTTCGGCCGCCCGTAACGTCAGCAGGCCCGGGTCGCCCGGGCCTGCGCCGACGAGGAAGACTCGGCCGCTCAGGATGAGACCGGGCGTTGCGAATCACCGGCTTCTGCGGCGTTGAGCTCGAAGAGATCGGCGAGCACGCGCGCGCTGGAAAGCGCCTCGGCGTGGTCGAGCGTCGCTTGTTCGCGAATCCGCAGGATCGCCGAATGAAGCAGCTTCGAGACGATCGTCATCGTCATCCCGGTGACGAGCATGCGCTCGCGTTCGTCCAACTCGGGGCAGCGCGCCAACAGCCGCTCCAGCTCGGCGGCGCGAATCGCCTCGGCCTTCTGCGTGAGCCGCGCGATGACCGGAACGGCGACGCGCGATCGGTACCAGTTCTCGAACTGCTCAACGTACTCGGCGATGATCTCCTCGACCGCCGGGATCGCCTCGCGCCGCAGATCGAGCCGTTCATTGACGACCGAGCTGAGCCCGTCGATGTCGACGAGCGAAACGTTGCGAACGTTGCTTACCGCCGGATCGACGTCGCGCGGCACGGCGATGTCCACGATGAAGAGCGGGCGATCCGGACGTCGCGCCATCGCCGCGCGCACGGCCTCCTCGTCGAGAACGAAATGCGAGGCGCCGGTCGAGGCGACGACGACGTCGGCCAGCGTCAGCGCGTCGGCAAGCTCCGGCATTTCGACGGCTTCGCCGAAGCCCGTTTCGGTTACGAGTCCGCGCGATCGCGAAGCGGTTCGATTGACGACGATGACGCGATCGGCGCCTTCCCGGCGAAGCCGTTTGACCGCCGTGCGCCCCATCTTGCCCGCGCCGATGACGACGATCGTGGTCTGCACGAGCGAACCGAGGCGCTCGCGCGCCGCTTCGACGGCAGCCGTTGCCATCGAGACCGATTCACCGCCGATGCCGGTCTGCGCGCGCGCCGTCTTGCCGGCGGCGAGCGCATCGCGGAAAAGATGGTGCAAGGTGCGGCCCAGCGATTTCGCGCGCGTCGCGGCAACGTACGCGTCCTTGACTTGCCCGAGAATCTCCGCTTCGCCGATCAGCATCGAGTCGAGGCCCGTGCAGACGCGAAAAAGATGTTCGACGGTTTGGCGTCCCAGCAGCGTGTACAGATACGACTCGAAATCGTATCCGGTCGTTCCGTGGCGGAAGTTTGCGAGAAACGACTTGATCTGCGCGACGCCGCTTTCGTAATCGTCGAGCTCGGCGTAGATCTCGAGCCGTCCGCAGGTCTGCAGCATGACCGCCTCCCGCACGGCTTGGTAATCGTGCAGCGCCACGAGCGCCTCGGCCATGCGCGCGGGTGGAAACGCATGGCGCTCGCGCACTTCGACCGGCGCGGTTCGATGCGAGAGCCCGATGCAGGTCAGCGGCATCGGCTCGCTCCTTGCGGCTCAGGCGCGGATCGCAAATCGCCGGTCATGCTCCAATCCTAGAGCCCGAGCGCGCGTTCGACAAGCGGATCGATCGCATGGCCGTCACGCGGTCGCCGACAGCGCTGCGAGCGAGGCGTCGGCTGCCTCGATCGTACGTTCGACGTCGCCGGCCGTATGGGCGGTGGAGAGGAAGTTCGCTTCGAAGGGCGAGGGCGCCAGGTAGATGCCGCGGTCGAGCATTGCGCTGAAATACTTCGCGAAGAGCGCGCGATCGGACTTTCGCGCGTCCTCGAGATCGAAGACCGGGTCCGCCGTGAAGAAGATCGAGAACATCCCCCCGGCGCGGGTGGCGTAGTGCGCAACGCCGTGGCGGCGCATCACCTCGCCGATTCCCTCCGTGAGCTGCCGGGACGTTTCATCGAGGCGATCGTAGAGGGTCGCATCCGACGCGATGACGCTCAAGGTCGCCGTCCCGGCCGCCATCGCCAGCGGATTTCCCGAGAGAGTCCCGGCTTGATAGACCGGCCCGCCCGGTGAAAGGAGCGCCATCACGTCGGCGCGCCCGCCGAACGCGGCGGCCGGCAGCCCTCCGCCGATCACCTTGCCCAGCGTGGTAAGGTCGGGGACGATGCCTTCGCGAGCTTGCGCGCCGCCGCGCCCGACGCGAAAGCCGGTCATCACCTCGTCGAAGATCAGCAGCGCGCCGTGCCGGGTGCAGAGCTCGCGCAGGCGCGCGAGGTAGCCGGGGCGCGGTAGAACGAGCCCCATGTTTCCGGCGTACGGCTCGATGATGACGGCGGCGACGTCGCCGCCGTGCGCGGCGAAGATCCGTTCGAGCGCCGCGGCGTCGTTGAAGGGCAGAACGGCGGTGTCGCGCGCCGTGCCCTCGGTAACGCCGGACGAATCGGGAACGCCGTTGGTCAACGCGCCCGAACCGGCCGCGATCAGAAATGCGTCGGCGTGGCCGTGATAGCATCCGGCGAACTTCACGATTGTATCGCGATGCGTAAAACCGCGCGCCAGCCGGATCGCCGCCATCGTTGCCTCGGTGCCGCTGGAAACCAAGCGCAGCCGTTCGATCGAGGGCATCATCGAAACGATCAGTTCGGCAAGCTCGCTTTCGGTCTCGGTCGGCGTACCGAACGACGTGCCGCGCGCCAGGGCATTGCCGATCGCGCGGATCACCGCCGGGTGCGCGTGGCCCAAGAGCAGCGCGCCCCACGACATCACGTAGTCGACGTATTCGTGGCCGTCGAGGTCGTAGAGCATCGCTCCGGCGCCGCTCTTCATGAAGACCGGTGAGAGTCCGACTGCCTCGAGCGCGCGCACGGGTGAGTTGACGCCGCCGGCAATGACGCGGCAAGCTCGCGCAAATGCGCCGATCGAGCGTTCGAGCTTCACGAAAGATCTCCGGGCCGGTTGACGTTGCGAAAGTAGCGCGCGCTCATCGGCAGGAAGCGCGCCGCTAGGAGCGCGATCGCGTCGCGCATCGCGCGCTTGCCGCTCGCGCGCAGCTCGAAGCCTGCGCGAAGCAGCGCGCGCCGCGCGTAGAGCGCCGCAAGCGGCTCGATTGCACCGTCGTGCTCGGGCACGACCGCCTCGTCGCCCGGCCGCCACGCCGCCGCCAATGCCTCCAGCACGCGTGCATCGAGGTCGGGGAGATCGGCGGCCACGGCGAAGAGCCGCTCGGCGCGGAGATTCGAGCACGCAAAAAGCAGCGCGCGCAGCGGCCCCTCGCCGGGGCGGCGATCGATCAGCAGCGGCGCATCGAGCGCCGCGTCGAGTTCGCGCGACGTCGATCCGCTTGCGGCGACGACGACCGGCCGGCCTGCCGCGCGCATCCGCTCGTACGAGCGCGCCAGCAGCGGACGGCCGTCGATGAGATGTTCGAGCTTGCCGGGAAAGCGGCGCGCGCTTCCGCCAGCCATCAGCAAAACCACCGTCGTCGCGTTGGCGCTCTCAAGCATCCCGGCCGTGACGTCGAGCGTACTCTTGGGCGAAATAGGTGATCACGATGTCCGCGCCGGCACGAACGAACGACGTGAGGACCTCGTCGACCGCGCGCTCGCCGTCGAGCCAGCCGTTGGCGATTGCCGCCTGCAGCATCGCATACTCGCCGCTGACGTTGTAAACGGCGAGCGGCACGTCGAAACGCTCGCGCGCCGCGCGCAGCACGTCGAGATAGGGCAGCCCGGGCTTGACCATCACGATGTCGGCGCCTTGCGCGACGTCGAGCGCGATCTCGCGCAGCGCCTCGCGCGCGTTGGACGGATCCATCTGGTAGCCGCGCCGGTCGCCGAACTGCGGCGACGACCCGGCCGCTTCGCGAAACGGACCGTAGAACGCCGATGCGTACTTGGCGCTGTAGGCCATGATCGCGACGTCCTGCGCCTTTGCGCGGTCGAGCGCGGCTCGAATCGCCGCGACCCGACCGTCCATCATGTCCGAGGGCGCAACGACGTCGGCGCCGGCATCGGCGTAGGTCGTCGCGATGCGGCAAAGCAGCTCGACGGTTGCGTCGTTGTCGACCTCGCCGCGTTCGCCGATCAGGCCGCAGTGGCCGTGCGACGTGTATTCGCAGCAGCAGAGGTCGGCCATGACCAGCATCTCCGGCAGCGCCGTCTTGATCGCGCGCAGCGCGCGCTGCACGATACCGTCGGGATCGTATGCGCTCGATGCGACGGGATCCTTATCGGCCGGAATGCCGAAGAGCAGCACGCTCTTGACGCCGAGAGCGAAGAGCTCGCGCGCCTGCGCGACCGCTCCGTCGAGATCGAAGCGCGCGACGCCCGGCATCGCGTCGATCGGACCGGCATCGCTCGCGCGCTCGGCGACGAAGAGCGGCGAAACGAGCTGTTCGACGTGAACGCGATGCTCGCGAACGAGCTGACGCACGACCTCGCTGCGCCGTAAGCGCCGCGGACGTAAAGCGATCACGTCAGGCGTTCCGCCACTTCCGCACCGAGCGCTCGGGCCTGCGCGAGCGTCGAGATCGCGCGCTCCAGCCGGACGCGGGCCGTCGTTCCATCGCTGCGCGCATACGCGCCTTCGACGACCATGACCTCTGCCGCAAAGTACGCGTGAATTCCCAGCGGCGCGCTGCAGCCCGCCCGCAGCCCGCGCAGCGCCGCGCGCTCGCAGTTGACGCATAACTCGCTCGCGGCGTCGTTGACCGCGTCGCGCACGACGCCGGCCAGCCATTCGTCGCCCGCGCGCGTCTCCACCGCGAGGGCGCCCTGTCCGACGGCCGGGACGACACGATCGACCGGGAACGGCACGACGTGCGCCGCGCCCGTCTTTAAACGGTTCAATCCGGCCATCGCGAGGACGATCGCGTCGTACTCGCCCTCGGCGAGCTTGCGCAAGCGGGTGTCGACGTTGCCGCGTAACGGTTCGTACCGCAGATCCGCGCGAAGCGCGGCCAACTGCACTCGCCGTCTCGGGCTCGACGTTCCCACGACCGCGCCGGGCGGTAGCGAGTCGAAGCTCGCGTACCGTTCGCTGCAGAAGGCGTCGCGCGCATCTTCACGCGCCGAAATGGCCGCGATGCAGGTTTCGGCCGGCAACTCGCTTGCCAAATCTTTCGCGGAGTGAACGGCATAGTCGGCACGCCGCTCCTGCAGCGCCGCTTCGAGCTCCTTGACGAAGACGTTCGTGCTGCCGAGGCGATCGATCGGAGTTTGCGTGTCGCGATCGCCGGCCGTCGTTACGCAGAGCAGCGTGCTTGCGATGCCGCGTTCGGCTAGACGCGCGGCGACCGCGCGACTTTGAATCGTCGCTAGCGCGCTGCGCCGCGTCGCGCAGACGACCGCCGCGGGCGCCGCGACGAGCTCGGCGATCGGACGCTCCGCGAGCGCGCGCAGAATCGGCGCGCGTTCGCCGGCGGGGAACGTCTGCTTGACGTAGTCGCGCATGCGCGCGAGCGCCCGCACCGCGTCGGCGTAGGAAGGGCCCAGATTGCCGGCGAGCTCGCGCGCGACGCGCCGCGAAAAAGCCGGCGCGTTCCCGCTCGAATCGACGCTGATGGTCAGCTCGCCGATGCGCTGCGTCGCCGCCATCGTAAAATCGCCCCGGGCGGGATGCAGTGCGTCGCAGACCAGCGCGCCGGCGGCGCGGGCGTCGGCGACGATGCGGGCGTTGACCTCCGAGGCATCGGTCGCCGCGACCACGAGCGCCGCATCGTGAAGATCGCGCGAGTCGTACGCGCGCTGCGCGTGCGCGTTGCCCGTTGCCTCCAAAATCGAGCGCAAGCCGTCGCCGATGCGCTCGGCTACGACGAAAATCGGAAACCCGGCGTCCACGAGCGATTCGGCCTTACGCGCGGCGACGTTGCCTCCACCGACGATGACGGCTCGGCGGCCGTTGGGGCGCAGAGAAATCGGGAGCATGCGAACGCACAAAGAGTTCCGCGTCCGGGAGCTAAAAACCGCCTTCGTGGCGGGCCGCGAACCGATGACGAGTTTTTCGAAAGGACCAGCCCGAGCGGCCTGGATCGGTGCGGTTGTCGCGGCGCTGATCACGCTGCCCGGCCTGTGGGTCGGTACGCTGTGGGATAATAGCGAGACGGCCTACGGCGAGGTGGCGCGCGAGATTCTGCTGACGCACGATTGGGTCGTCATGCATCTCAACGGCGTGCCGTATTTCGTTCAACCGCCGCTCTATTTTTGGCTCGGCGCCGCGTTTTCGTTCGTTTTCGGCACGAGCGCGTTTGCGCTGCGTCTTCCTTCCGCGTTGGCGACGATCGCGATGGGAGCGCTCACCGGATATGCCGTGGCGCGGCAAGTGGGAACGCGGGTCGGCATCTACGCAGCCGTGATTCTGTCGACCTCGTTGATGCTGGCGGTCATCGGGCGGCTCGCGATCATGGATGCGCTCCTCGACTTGGCCGTTGCGATGACGATCTTCTGGTGGTTTCGCTCGCTCGAAACGGGTCGCGGCCGCTATGCCGTTTACGGTTGGATCGCCGCCGGCGGCGGATTCCTGGCCAAAGGTTTGGTCGCACCGGTCGTCGCGATTCTGGTCATCGTTCCGTTTTATCTATGGAATCGCCGTTGCGAGGCGTCTAAACCGCTTGCGCCGCGGGGATGGGTCGCCGGCGCGCTCGTTTTTTTGGCGATCGTCCTTCCGTGGCCGCTCGCGCTCGTCGCGCATTATCAGCTCTTTCCGCTCGAAAAGCTGATCGGCGAATATACCGTCGGACGATACACGGGCGTCGTCGAGAACCAATCCGGTCCCTTTTGGTATTATCTGCCGGTCGTCATCTTGGGATTCTTTCCGTGGATCGCCTTTCTGCCGATGGCGATCGTCTACGGCGTTCGTGAGCTGTGCGGCGCGCCGGCCGGCCCGCAAGCGCGCCTGGTCCGGCTTTCTTTCGCCTGGATCGTGATGCCGTTACTCTTCTTTAGCTTTGCGCGGACGAAGCTGCCGAACTACGTTGCGCTCGAGTTTCCGGCGCTCGCGGCGATCACCGCGCTCTATTTCGATGCGGTGGCGCGAAAAGGCGGAACCCGATCCGCGGTCGTTTCGGCGGCGACCGTGCCGGTTGCGATCGGCGCGCTCGCCCTCGCGATCGCGCTCTTCACTCGCAACAATCGCCTCACCGCGGAGATCGCCGGTGCCGTTCCGCCGCTTGCGAGCATGGCGGTCGCAATCTTTGCCGGGTCGCTGCTCACGGCGCTGCTCGTTGCGCGCGTGCGCAGCGCGCGCTTCGCGCCTTACGCACTCGCGTTGGCCGTGATATTTGCGGCCGACGTGCTCGCGGTCGGCGTTTTGCCGCGCGCCGAAGCCTACAAACCGGTCCCGCGATTGGCGGCGACGATCGAACGCGAACGTCAGCCTGGCGATGCGGTCGCCATTCAAGACGTCTCCGGCGGCAACGCGCTGCTCTTTTACACGCATCCGGTCGTGCGCGTCCTTGCGGCGCCGGATGAAGCCGACCCGCAAAGCGACGGCGAGGATCCGCGTTCGTTCATCTGCGGCGCGCGCCGCGCATGGGTAATCGTTCCCGCCGTCGCGTCGGCGTACGACTCCCCCTACGGCCGCCGGCGCCGCGTCGTCGCCATCGACCGCAAAGCCGCGCTCTTGCTCTACGACGGTCCACGCTGCCGCTGAGGTGCTCGCCACGCACGCTTTCAGTGTTTGATAACTACGATGGATTCCGCCAAGGGATAGTACATAAGGGCTCTAGCAGTTCCGGTTCCGGGTCGTTCGGCGGGATCAGGGGCGCGGCGGGCCTGGACGAGCTACGGAAGCAGTGGGGGAGCGTATGCCGTATCAAACGCGTCCAAGAGGCCGTTGCTGATCTGACGATGCGACGGCTTCGTCGAACCCGGCGGAAACTCTACAACTGCCCAGCTTCCAAAGGCCGCGTTGACTACGTAAAGCCAACCTCGCGTGTTTACGCTTATCCCGATCGGATCGTTCAAGCCGTCCGTGAGGGTTTGATACGGGTAGTTCTGCCCCGAGCGATATTCCTCAACGTTGTTTGAGGTTCTGTTCGCTACGTAAAGAGTGCCGCTTGAATCGACGGCAAGCCCATTTGGAGCAGTCACGCCATCGGTGATCGTTCGTGATGGTGAGTTTTTGCCTGAAGCGTAAACGACAATGCTATAGGGCCCCTCGCCGTACTGCCCGCCGTTGCCAACGTATATATTTCCGGAATGATCGATTGTGATGCCTACCGGGTACGTCAGCCCCTGAGTGATCACAGCGTGAGGCTTTGTCTCGCCTTTTAGGTATTCCGTAACATTGGGACCGCCAATGTTCGTAACCCAAAGATTACCTTTGCTGTCAATGGCGCAATAAGCCGGAGTGTCGATTCCCTTGGTGATTACTGTTGAGGGTTTCGTCTTGCCCGCTGTGTATTCAACGACCCAGCCCGTAACGTCGGTGACATAGAGCGTCCCTTCCCCGTCTAGGCAGATGCCGCCGGGCTGTTCGAGGTCTTTTGAAATCGTCATTATGGGGCTGGGATCTCCAGCTTCCGCGGGATACACCGTTACATTATGAGCCTCTCCATCATTGCTAACGTATAGTAGGCGCTTCGAACGCCGTTGTTGCTTTAACGATCCCACAATCGGCGCGCTTTGCGCCATCGCACCCGGCGCGCCGATCGGCGGCTGCGATCCCCCGCAGCCTGCGAGCGATGCGGCGACGGCAAGAATGCCAATGAAGGTACGGATCGGTTTCGGTTCTCTCAATGTTGAACTCATTTCGTGCGACGATTTACCGCTACGGCAACAGCGGTGGATAATAAGCCAGCCCTTGAGGAAAGAAGAAGTCTTTCGTAATCTTTCTAGAAGATGGCTTTAGGGAGCGCGGCGGAAACTCAAGGATCGCTTGTTGACTGGTGGTGGTGCCCCACTTTGCGACATAAAGCCAACCACTCTTGTCAAGCACGACATCTACCGGGTAATCGAGGTCCGTCGTTATGGTGCGGTAAGGCACACCCTTCCCGAATCTATACTCTTCGACGTTGCCCGGCGCGGTTGTATTAGCGACGTAGAGCGTGTCGTGCGAGTCAACGGCGATGCCCACTGGCCAGGTTATGTCGTCGGTGATCGTCCTTGAGGGTGATTTGCTGCCTGGAGCGTACACCTGGATGTTTGACTGGCTGTAACCCCGCATATTATTCCCGACGTACAGATTCCCGGCGTGATCGATAGCAATACCGACCGGGTATGTTAAGCCCTTGGTAATCGTTGCATGGGGCTTCGTTGATCCTTTTAGGTACTCCGCAACGTCATCGAGACCAATGTTCGTCACCCAGAGATTGCCCGACGCGTCGATCGCGCAAAAGGCGGGTGTGTTAATACCTTTGGTTATCGCTCGTATCGGTTTGGTGCGACCGAGCGCGTATTCAGAAACCCAGCCTGCAGACCCCGGATCATTGGTAACGTATAGTGTGCCATCGCCGTCGATGCAGGCGCCGGAAGAGTTATCGATGTCTTTACTTATTGTCGCGATCGGCTCGGGGTTGCGCGCCTTCGCATCGTAAATTGCCAGTGGCGTCAGGGTCAGGTCATTGCTAGCAACATAAAGCAACGGGCCCGAGACCTTGTATGAAGCCCTCACCGACGGCTTATAGGTTTCGCGGCTTTGCATACTCGCTTGCGGCATCGCGCCCGGCGCGCCGACCGGCGGCTGCGTTCCACCGCAGCCTGCGAGCGATGCAGCAATAAAGGTGTAACCTAATGCGGATAGCTTGAATCGAAAAAGAGGTTCCGTCGCGCTACTTACTGCGATTGCCATGAAATAATGATTTCGCCGTTTCCAGCTGGTGCTGCGCCTCGCTTGTTTTTCAGCACTTTTGCGTTCGACTCGATGTAGTTCGAGCCGCCGCCGCCACCGCCACCGCCTGTACCATAAAGGTAGTATTCGGAGTTGTAAACGAGGCGGCCACTACCGCCACCGCCGCCGCCATAGTAGCCGCCACCTCCGCCACCGCCGGCGCCACCATGTTTGCAAGACGGATCAGACGATGGGCAAGTTCCCCCCTCGCCACCTTGGCCTAGCTCTCCATTTGCGCCGGGAAATCCGGAGCCGTACGAGCCCCTTCCCGATTTTCCGCCTTTACCGCCGCGGCTTTGCGTGCCTCCGACACCTCCATGACCGCCAGCGCGATCGTCGCTGCCACCATCCCAGCCGGTTTGCCCGGTTTCGCCGGTACTGCTGCCACCTTTGCCCCCTGCTCCAAAGCTACTACCGCTGTCGTTATCGAGTGCCCCTTGGCCTCCACCACCACCGGCAACCAATATGCGATCCGAGAGTCGGTGACCGCCTTGGCGCACGTCCGATGCACCGCCGCCACCGTAGCTCTGGCGGCAGCACGCACGGCCGCCGCCGATTGCGCCGCCGTTGTAACCGCCAGCCGATCTGGATCCCGCACCACCGACGAAGATCGCGAGCTGCTCTCCGCCAGTCACCGGAACCTCCGCATAGACAAACCCACCACGACCGCCTTTACCGCCACCGCTAGCGCCGTCCGCCGTGACAGTGATCGTTGTCACATTTTCAGGCACGACAAAACTCTGTGGTGCACCGGTGAACTGAAACGTTTGTGATTGCGATCCGTAAGACCGCGCTTCGAACGTAACGCCCGGCGCGCCGATCGGCCGCTGCGAGGCCCCACAGCCGACAATGAGCGCAGCGGTGCCGATAAGAGCAAAGCGAGCTAGGGTCCTCATGAGCGATGCCTCCCAGAAGCTGAACGGCTCGACGGCTAAAACAGTTCGGCGCCGACGGCCGCCGATACTACAGAAGGCCGTCGGCAGTTCCAGTTCCGGGCGTTCGGCAGGGCGCGGCGTGCACGGGGCGGCTTATGCCTTTATGATACGCGCCTCAATCGCAGTTGGTGGCCCGATTGTCGGGACGCTATAGCTATAAATGGCCCCGCCTGGTGTGAGGTCTTGAACGACTTCACCTGTCTCGATACAGATTACCCAATTCATCTTCAAACTCAACCACG
>JASHOM010000006.1 GCA_030041115.1 Vulcanimicrobiota bacterium
AGGGCGTGCTGGGCGAGCACGGACAGCTCATCGTCGATACGCGCCCGCATACGGGACGTTCGCCCAAGGACAAGTTCTTCGTGCGCGAACCCTCGAGCGAAGCGCACATCGACTGGGGCGAAACCAATCAAGCCATCTCTCCCGAGCGGTTCGACGCGCTCTTCGAGCGGGTCGCCGCCTATCTCTCCGAACGTGAAACCTACAGTCTGGACTGCTACGTCGGTGCCGACGAGCGCTATCGCGTTCCGCTGCGGGTCTACACCGAACTCGCTTGGCAGAACCTTTTCGCGCGCCACCTCTTCATCACGCCCGAACGCCCGGACCCCGACTTCGTTCCCGAGTTCACCGTCGTCGACGCGGCGCTCTTCAGCGCCGATCCCGCGCGCGACGGCACGCGCACCGGCACGTTCATTCTCGTAAACTTCGCGCGCCGGATCATTCTCATCGGCGGCACGCGTTACGCGGGCGAAATCAAAAAGTCGGTCTTTACCGTGATGAACTATCTGCTTCCGCTGCGCGAAACGCTTCCGATGCATTGCTCGGCGAACATGGGCCGCGACGGCGACGTCGCGATCCTCTTCGGTCTCTCCGGCACCGGCAAGACGACGCTCTCCTCCGACTCGCGCCGGCCGCTCATCGGCGACGACGAACATGGTTGGTCGGCCGACGGCGTCTTCAATTTCGAAGGCGGATGCTATGCAAAGGTCATTCGCCTATCCGCGACTGCCGAGCCCGAGATTTGGGCCGCGACCAATCACTTCTCGACAGTTCTCGAAAACGTCGTTTACGACGAGCGTACCCGCGTGCTCGACGTGGATTCCGACGCGAAAACCGAGAATACGCGTTCCGCCTATCCCTTGGAGTTCATTCCCAATATCGTGCCGGGCAGTCAGGGGGGCCACCCCAAGACGATTCTCATGCTGACGGCCGATGCTTTCGGCGTTCTCCCGCCGATCGCCAAGCTCTCGCGCGAACAGGCGATGTATCACTTTCTTTCCGGCTACACGGCAAAGGTTGCCGGTACCGAACGGGGCGTGACGGAACCGCAAGCGACGTTCTCGACCTGCTTCGGTGCGCCGTTCATGGTGCATCATCCGACCGTGTACGCCCGGCTGCTCGGACGCAAGATCGACGAGCACGACGTCGACTGTTGGCTCGTCAACACCGGCTGGACCGGCGGCCCTTACGGCGTCGGGCATCGCATGTCGATCGCCCATACGCGTGCAATGGTCAATGCGGCGATCGAAGGCCGCATTCCCAACGATTTCGAAGCCGAGCGATTCTTCGGCTTACGGATTCCCAAACGCGTGCCCGACGTTCCGGCCGAGGTGCTCAATCCGCGCAACGCCTGGGCCGATCCGGCTGCCTACGACGAGCAGGCACGCAAGCTGTCGCAGCTCTTCTTCGACAACTTCAAACGCTTCGAGGGGCACGTCTCCGATTCGATCCGCGCGGTCGCGATTCGGCCGCTTGCCCGGTCCTAATCCGCCGTTCAGGCGGTATGGCCGCGGAGCCGCTAGTATCGAGCTTATGAAGATGAATCTTGTGGCGGCCGCCGCATTTGCCGTCGCCCTCGCGATCCCGCTCGGCGTCTGCGCCCAGCAGAGTCAGCCGCCGGGAGCCGGCGCCCAGCGTCACCGGACGGTGCCCAGCGAAGCGACGATGCAGCGGCGTTGGGCCAAGCGCACCCGCGATCTCAATCTCTCGAGCGACCAGCAGCAGCGAATGCAGGCATTGATCGATCAGTATTCACGCGCGCATCCCGAGGGAAGTCCGCGCGATGCCGGCGCCAGCCGCCAACTCCGCCAGCAGCTCATGGGCGTCATGAGCAACGATCAACAGAATCAGTTCCGCCAAGAGGCACAAGCTCGCCGCGCGCAGATGCGGCAACGACGCGCCCAGATGCAGCAAGCGCCCAACGGTCAAGGCTATCAGCAAGGACCGCCGCCCGATCAACAACAGCCGCCCGATCAACAACAGCCGCCACCCGATCAACAACAGCCGCCTCAATAAGGCGCTCGCCGGGTAACGCCGCGCATCCGGCCGAAAGAGCCAGGATGCGCGTTGCCGTTCTTCCACTCGTTTTCGCGGTAGCGATCGCGGTAACGCCGGCACCGGGTTTGCGCGTGCCGGCCGGATTCACCATCGAAAGAATCGCGGACGTAAGCGCGGCGCGCGAGCTCGCCGTTCTGCCCGACGGTGCTTTGCTCGTCGGAACGGAGGGACAGGACGTCGAGCTCGTTCCAAACGCCGAAGCTTCCGCAGGCACACCGCTCGTTTTTGCCCACTTCGACGACGATCGAGCTGCCGGAGTTGCGTACGCGGACGCGCGCCGGGAGATCTATGTCGCGACGATGCATCACGTCTGGGCGATTCCTTACCGCGCAGAACAAACGGCCACGCAAATCCGCCGCATCGCCGACGTGCGCAGCGGGCCGGTGGCGCCCGGCACGGACGGCGACGTTCACACGACGACTTCGGTCGCCTTCAGCAACGATTTGCTCTACGTCGCCGCCGGCTCGTCGTGCAATGCTACGATGGCTGACGGCCGGGCTCCATGCGTGGAGGTCGATTCCACCCGCGCCGCGGTTTCGGTCATGAATCCCGACGGCGCGAATCTGCGACAGCGCGCGAAGCGCATACGCAATGCAATCGCAGTGACCGTCAATCCGCAGACCGGCTCGGTATGGGTCGGAGACGCGGGACAAGACGACTTGCCGTTCGGTCATCCGTACGAGTTTCTCGACGACCTTTCGGCGCATCCGGGAGACGCCGATTACGGTTGGCCCTACTGTGAAGAGAACCGGCGCGACTACGTGCCGGGATACGACTGCTCCGGCACGATCGAACCGCTCGTCGAGCTTCCGGCGTACTCGACGATCGTGGGCGCGGCATTTTATCCGCCGCGCCGGTCCGGCCCGTATGCGTTCCCAAGCAAATACCGGGGCGGCCTTTTCGTCGCGGCGCATGGCTCGTGGCACACCGACCGCGCCGGCTGCAGCGCGGCTCCCCCGCGCGTGATCTTCGTAGCAATGCGCGGCGACCGGCCCGCACGAAGCGTTGACTGGCAGGACCCAACGAGGCAATGGACCGATTTCGTCACCGGCTTTCAAACCGGTTGTACGTCGCGGATCGGTCGGCCGACCGGGGTTGCCGTCGGCCCGAA
>JASHOM010000092.1 GCA_030041115.1 Vulcanimicrobiota bacterium
CCAATGCGCTTATGGTTATCCAGCACGCCATCACGGCGCAGTAAGACAATCATCCGCGCCAAGCCGTACCGGCGATGCTCCGAGGCGAGCGTGATCAGCTGCGATCGCAGCGGCTCGTCATTGCGCCGGGATACATAATGCAGTAGTTTGCGATTGACGCCGATCCAGCGGCAGATCGGGCGTTCCTTCGAGCCAAGCCGTTCTCTTACGGCCTGCACCGCGGCTTTGCGCTGAGCAGGCCTCAGAAGTTTCCCTCGGCGACGATCTAGAGGGCTTCGATGTTGAGCGCCATATCGACGACGATCTTCTTGAGCCGCCGATTCTCATCTTCGAGCTGGCGCAGTTTGGCGAGATCGCTCACTTCGAGGCCACCGTACTTGGCGCGCCAGTTGTAGAGCGTTGCTCCCGAAATTCCGTGTTTACGGCAGAGCGTTTCCGCCTTTACGCCCGGCTTTGAGCTCCTTAAGGACGCCGACGATTTGCGACTCGGTGAAACGGGACTTGCGCATGTGGATTTCTTTCGAGGCGTCGGCCTCAGATTCCGCATATCGCCGGCGACACTCACGGGGATACCGTCACTCCAAGGGGCGGCTTCTGCCGGTGGCAGTGCCAGCGGCGGCGCACTTTTTGCCATGAGCCCCGGTGGAAAGGAAAAGACTTTGCACGATTTCGGCGCCTCGCCAGACGGTTCTGCGTCGTCCGCGCCGCCTATAAGCGTTGGAGCCTATTTCTACGGCACCATCCGCGCAGGGGCAAATACGGGGTGGTATCGTTTATTCTTTCGTCCGGTAGCATCGAAGATCAGTCCGGCGCGTTTGACTGGCTAAGAACTGAGGCCTACGAGAGCGAACATGGCCCGCTTGGAGCCACGAGTCGCTGTCCGACTTACTGACAGGAACAGTCAAGGTGCAGAGATGGGGTTAACAGCGTGGAACGGGCAGGATTCTTACGCCGTCTCATGTGTCGGCTACGATGAAATCGACCAAACAGCGTTGCGGTACGCAGCTGGTGAGTTTCAGGCTGGCGGCAGCGGCGCACTCCTGTTCTCGGTCCACGTACCTGAATTGGATTCTCCAGCGATTGTGGAAATCAATACGGCACTTTACGCCGCCACAGTTCACATCAAGTATACAGGCGTCCCAAGCCTCGCCTTCGATGCGGCGAGTTTTTCAAGGTAGCCTTTCTCGCGACACGATATCAGGGCTGCCACGATATCGTGACTGAAAAAGATGAGCGTGCCGTTTTTGCTGAAGGCCGCCTATAGAAAGATCACCGCCACTGAGGAACGCAGATGACATACTGGTCAGAGCCAGGTATTGGGGCCAGCACCTCGTGTACCTGATAGATATCTACAGGCTGCAGGCCGTACGTGCTCACACCGTTACTGATTTGTTGTACATAGGCTGCCGTTTGCTATTTAGCTTCCTTTGAAGGACTTGACGCCGTCCAACGTTCGGGCACTGTGGAAGGTGCGCATGAAGCACAAATGCGCGAATGCGCTCAGTAGATACGACTCGACGCCGCCGAACTTGCGTAGTTGTTAAGCGTCTCTGCCACCTGCCGATAATCAAAGTTAGCAGCCTCCCCACATTCGGGTCGACCGGGACGGCCGATCTTCAAATCCAGCCTGACCTCGATTCGCGCGAACGAGAGCTTTTGGAAATTCACAAACGTTCGGCTCGATAAAAGCGTCCTCAGGATTCGCAACGATGGCGGCGATCTGCTGTAACCTCAGGTGAACCGGAAAGCGCTGGGTTCTTGGTTCACGGACAGCCATTCTCGGGGCGCGGCGACAGGTTACGAGGAATGTTCGGCAAACAGACCCTTAGAACGTTGAGCGGCGAGATCTTGTCCTTGATGCTGCCGTAGCATGATTGAGTGGTTGCGATCGCTAGCTGGCGCAGCAGTAGGGTCCCCTCGGTCATGAACGTATCCTCCTCGCGCGCTTTTGCGCGGACAGTTGGCGTATGTGCTGCGCCTCGAAGCCCAACGTCCTAGGTCCACCAACTCCAGCAGGCGCTGCCGATGCGGTGGCCTCAGCCGAAGCGCGGGAGCCGGGGCAACTGCGGCGCGGTAGCGCCGAGACGGAGACCGCAGCGCGCAGTGCGAGGATCGGAGACGACGGTTGAGGCGGTTCCGCGTTTCGGCTACTCGACCCCGAGCGGCGCACGATGGAGCTATCGGGAAACGCCAACGTTATACGGTTTTGGCAGCCCGTTGTGGCGGCATGCAACTTCCAAAAGATCCGCCGATCCGGACAATTGACAGAGCCCGATGCGTGGCCGGATAATTGTGGAGCACGATAACGCCTGACTTACACCCGCATAATAATGCGTGCGAAAACCTCGAGCAAGTTCGCTCGGGGTCTTTCTTTTTACTTTGGGTCCCAAATGATCAAAAACCTCGATAGCGCTTGCCGACCTCGGCGACATTCTTACGCCGACCGACGTGCAGCGATTCTTAGGTATCGGGCGCAACGCGACGTACGAACTTCTAGCCTCCGGGAAGCTTCCATCGATCCGCATCACGCCACGACGCCTTATCGTCACAAAAAAGGCGCTCGAAGCATTCCTGGGCCTCGCGGCGAATATGCCGCCCGCCGGGACCCCGTAGGAGGCATATCCTTGGGGTATTTCAGGAAAATTGGAGATAAAAAGTTCCGCATCATGTATGACGTCGTGTCGCTCAACGGCAATCGCCGACAGGAGATCGAAACACTCGCCGGCGTAACGAAGAAGCAGGCTGAAGCGATTCTTGCGAAGCGCAAGGCTGCCGTCGTTGCCGGTGAGTACTTACCGTGCACCGACATGACAATGAACGAGTTGTTCAATCGCTTCATGCAAGCCAAAGAAGGCCGGCTCGCCGCGACGACGCTGCAGCGTTATGAGTGTCTGCTGCGTCTTTACCTGCGGCCGGTGGTAGGCAGCAAGAAAGTCGCGGCCGTCAGGGCTGTCGATCTACTCGCGGCCTATGCTCAATGGTCCAAGCGCTCAGTGAGCGGACGTACGATCCGCCACGCTGCTGAGCTGCTGCGTAACGCGCTCCGTCGCGCCGTCAAATGGGACGTTATCCTACGGAGTCCGGCTGCATCGCTCGATGCGGACGATCTGCCGAAGGCGCTAAAACCTGAATCGACGGTGCTCACGGAAACCGAGACGCAGCAGCTGCTGCAGGAGGCAAAAGACCCAACACATCGGTGCACCGCGCGGCATTACCTGACGGCTCAGAGCGTCTTCTATCCTGCCGTGGCGTTTGCGCTGTACACGGGAGCCCGTCTTGGCGAGATCATGGCGATGCGCTGGCAAGACATCGATTTCCGCCAGCGTATCGTCACGATTAGCCGATCGCTGAGCTCGACGAAGCGGGACGGGTTGATCTATAAACGGCCCAAGAACGACAGGGTACGGACGGTCTGTGTCTCGTCGGAGCTGCTCGCGATTCTCGAATCCCATCGCGCGGTGCAGGCTGCTGAGAGGATTGCCCTACGTGCGGCCTATCACGACGAGGGTCTCATCTTCGCCAAGGCAGACGGCACACCGATCTCGTCTTGGCTGTTCAGCTCCGCGTTCCGGAATTTCATGAAACGCTGCCCGGTGCGGCGCATCCGCTTCCACGATCTCCGCGACACACACGCCTCGTTGCTTGCCAAAGCCGGCGTGCCGATCGAGGTGATCTCGAAGCGGCTGGGACACAGTGACATCAGCATCACGTACGATCGCTACATCACGGTCTATCGCGACCGCGATGCCGAGGCTGCGGAGGCGTTCGCCAAGATCGTGGCCTAAACGCATCCGCCGAAATCCGTTAGACCGCCGTTAGAATTGAGGCACTCGCGGCCGCCAAAAGCACGACAAACCCGTACAGGATAAGGAGATTTCTGGTAGCGCCAACGGGAATCGAACCCGTCTTTCCGCCTTGAAAGGGCAGTGTCCTAACCGATAGACGATGGCGCCGTGCAAGCCTATTAAACCCTAGCGGGCGCGCTTCGTCCTGTCAAATCTTGGGGCCTTGGAGGGCGCAGGCGAAAGCGGGTGGGCGGCGCCCGTCGCCCTGAAGCGGCCGCGTCGAAGCATCGGAGCGGCACGCGGCCCGGCCGTAGCGGTTCCGACGAGGGAAAGAGCAAGGGCCGTGCAGTAACCGGCGCGGCAAGCCCGATGAACAGCATCGTGACAAACGCCGGAAGGAGGCTCGCAGTGTCGTACGCATCGCGCTCATCGCATAAGCCGGTGCCTTCGAGCTTGCGGGCGCGCCCGTCGCTGCCCGGCTGCAGTTCGTCCGCGCGCGCGAGCGAGCGATGAAGCGTCTCATCGTGTTCGACCTCGACGGGACGCTTGCCAAGAGCAAGGCCGCGCTCGACGACGAGATGGCCGCCCTCCTGGGCCGCCTGCTCGGCGTCGTCAAGGTCGCGATCATTTCGGGGGGCGATTTTCCGCAGTTTCAGGAGCAGGTGCTGGGTCATCTTCCGGCCGCGAGCGACTTGCGGAATCTCTCGCTACTGCCGACGTCCGGAACGAAGTTCTTCGTCTACGACGGCTCGTGGCGCAAGCTTTACTCCGACGACCTTAGCGTCGCCGAGAAGACAAAGATCGAGGAATCGCTCGAACGCGCCGTCGCTCAAACGGGTTTGCAGCCAAAGGAAACCTGGGGCGAGCGCATCGAGGATCGCGGAACGCAAATCACGTACTCCGCGCTCGGGCAGCAAGCGCCGCTCGAGGCGAAATCCAAATGGGATCCGGACTTCGCCAAACGCAAGCGGATCAAAGCCGTTCTCGACGGCACGCTCCCCGAGTTCTCAGTTCGTCTCGGCGGGACGACGTCGATCGACGTGACCCGTCCCGGCATCGACAAAGGCTACGGCATTCGAAAGCTTCGTGACGTGCTGAAGATTCCGATCGACGACATGCTCTTCATCGGCGACGCGCTCTTTCCGGGCGGCAACGACTACGCGGCGAAGGAGGCCGGCGCAGATTCCATTGCGGTGCGCGATCCCGAGGACACCAAACGCGTCGTCGAAACGATTATTGCCTGTTTGAAGTAAAGCCGCCGGTCGAAATTCAGCTGAGCAGCTCTTCCCAATCGGCGGGAACCTTGCCTCGCGGGCCCGGTGTCGGCTGATTCTCCGGATGCGAATGCGGCGGCGCCAGGCTAGGACCTCGCATGAAATCCTCGCTTACGTAGCTATAGAACCAGTCCTCACCCGGCTCGAAGCTCGCGATGATCGGATGACCCGTCGCGCGGTAGTGCGCCGTCGCGTGTTTACCCAGCGATTGATCGCAGCAGCCGATGTGCCCGCATTCCGTGCATCGGCGCAAATGAAACCACCAGCCGTTTTCGGCGAGGCACTCGACGCAACCCGTGCCCGAAGGTGGGATCTCGCATTTGATGCCGTCGGCTCGTTCGCTCACGATTTCACGCCTTTATCTCTTGACTGCGACCACGCCGAGCGGCTCGTCGAACTTGCCGGTAAGCGTCGCAATCGGCGCACCACCGCCCGGGTACGCGAAAACTTCGCCATCTTCCTTACCCGCATCGCCGCAATAAACGATCCCGGTAGCGATCCACGTCTGGGCGCAGTCGCCCGAGCCCGAGAACGCCACAGTGCCCTGTAACGTCGCGTTCGTTCCGCTGACGCTATACTGATAGATCTTCTCCCTTACCTGATCGAGGACGGTAAGGTAGGTGCCGTCCCACTGCACGGACCCTGGAAATTCGATCGTATTGCTCGTTGCGATCGTTTGAAATTTGATGCTGCCCTTCGGGAGCTCGACGAGCGCGAAGTCCTGACGGTTGCCGGCAAAGCCGTCGGCGAAGAGGTTCCCCTGGTCGTCGTAGCCGTCGAAGAACTCTTGGCTCAGCGGCGTGGTGTAAACGGTGCCGGTCCCGCTTGCGTTCTTGAAAATCACCACGTCGCCGGCGCCCGATCCATCCAAAATTCCGACCGCAAGGTCGCCGCTGCTATCCATGGCGCAGCTCGACGGTGCACCGACGTAGACGGAGAGCGTCTCGATCAGCTTCTTGGGGACCGCGTATTCCGCGATCTGATTGTAGGCAGCGACGATCCAAAACGTCTTCTTTCCGTAGCCGTAGAGAACGTTCGTGCATCCTTGGCCGCCCACATCGGTGATCCGGCCGATCTCCTTCTCGCTCTTTGGATAGTCGAAGACGCCGGCATAGCTGCCGTAGTTGTTGATGACGTACTCATAGCGCTTCGACTCCGCATGCCCGCTGGAAACGACCGCCGCCTCATACCGCGGAAACGGATTCACGCGCGCCGCCGTTACGAGCCTACCGTTGACCGAGAGCGTCCTACCGACATAGTGGACGTTGCGCGCAGCGCTTGGCGGCGCGCCCCCCACGTCACCCTGACGGAGCGTGCCCGCGCACGCCGAGCATATCGCGAGTGCAAGCAGACCACTCGCATACATCACTAAGCCGGTTCTAGTCATCGTTCGTCCCCCGTACCTCCCTTCTAAGCAAACGGTCGCGGACCATCTTACGTCGCACCGGAGCTCCGCTTTCATACGATGGCGGGCCTTGGTCGGCCCGCAGGCCGCACCGGAAGCCCGGAAGCGGCCCTATTCGGGAAGAGGACCTTCTACCGCTGCCATGAGCTCGCGCGCTAGATGGTATTTGACGCCTTTGAGCGAGAACGGTTTCTGACCATCGAGGATTTTGAGGACGATTAGCCTATCGACGTGCGCCTTGGCGGCCGCATACGTGATTCCCGTTATGCGCTTTGCTTGCGGAACCGACATTATCGGAATCGCAAACAAGGCATCAACGAGCTTGTGCGTATTGTGAGATCGTCCATTTGCGTGTTCGACTTCTTTATGATAACGATCTCTAAGATCGTCGAGGTATCTGGCTCGAATCGCTGAATCTCGCGCTTGTGTAGCGACGGCTTCAAGGAAAAAGAGAATCTGCCCGTAGCGGCGGAGTTCCGATGACTACCGCTCTCTCGCGTAGCCCGCCGGGCGCCGTCCTCTGCGGATCGTCGTGCTGCACGAGTATCCGATGAATCTCCGAAAGGAACGTGATTCCCATCGGAATTTCGCGGCATCGCCGGCGGCTGTATTTGTATGCTTCCAAGTAATCCGCCACGGCCAGAGAGTCGTTTCTTGGTTCACGAACGAGGTCGAACAAGGCGAGGTCGGCGAGCGTCGTGCGTCTGCCCTCGATCTTGCTCGATAGCAACGCCTCGCGTCGCAAGGCGTTCAAGAATAGGTTCTCCGGGTCGGCCGTGTTGCCGGCGGCGCCCTCAAGTTTTGCAAGCTGACTGTCAGCTCGCGATAGAGCCAGGCGCACGCGCTTGCCGCCTACCGCCGGGATATCGACGGGCAGCAGTTGCGGCAAGAAAGCAACCCCTCTGTTGCCAAACTCGTCGGTAACGTTCGACGAGCTCGCCCGGGATCTGGGCGGCGAAGTTTTCCCTAATCACGGCTCATCGATTATAGTCTATGTGCTGAAAACTATAATCCTCGCCGGAGCCATTATAGAATCCCGGCCTCAAAGCATCATGCCGATTCCGCGCGCGAAGCGCAATGAACCAAGGATGGCAGGCTCCTCGCCACGCAGCGCACAGTTCGCCACGCATAAGCCGACGATCGGTCCGCGCCGGACGCGACGTTAGAGTGGGCCTGGTAGGATTCGAACCTACGCGCAACCAGTTATGAGCCGGCCGCTCTACCGCTGAGCTACAGGCCCGGCGCTACTGTTGTGGCTTGAGCAACAAGCCCGCGATTTTGCCGTCCGGGTCGAGTGCGAACGACTCAAAGAGCGTTATCGCCGGAAAGACGACTTTGTAGACGTAGACGGTATACGAATTTGCCGTGCTCTTGTTGTCGAGCGTAAATGACGTCGGATCGCCGAGCGGCGCGATCTGTGCCGACACTTGCGCGAGCAACGAGTCGGTGAGTGCGGCGTTCATCTTGGCGTCGAGCTGCGAGCGGTCGATCTTGCCGGCCTGAATCATGTGCAGCCAATCCTTGGCGCGGACGGCGACGGCCGCATCGGCCGCGGTGGTTGCCGCAGCCGAAGGCGTCGCGCTGGGAGCGGCCTGCGCGATGACGGTCGTTACGGGAAGCGCGAGGATCAACGCTGCGGTCCGGCCGACTCCGATCCCGGCTTGAGCTTCAGCGACTCCTGGGCGATGCGCGCGGCCAATGCCTGCACGGTGTTGATCGCGGCGACGTCTTGCGGCGTCAGCTCCTTCGCCAGTTGCTCGAAGCGATCGTGCGCCGAGCGCGCGTCGTTCTCGGCCGCCGCCAGCGCCGCTTCATGCGCGTCAACGAGTTCCGCGGCGTCCGCTTCGTCGCGCGCTGCGGCGTCGAGCTTGCCGGCGAACTCCTTCGCGTACGCCTCGCGCTGATCGAGCGTCGACGACGCCTCGTCGGCCGCTCTTTGAGCCTCTTGTAACTGTTGCTCCAGCTCGGAAACCTTGGCTTTGGCGCTTTGGGCCTCGGCGCGCGCGGCGGTTACGCGCTGATCGGCCTCCGCGCACGCCGCCATGACGGCTTTGTGGCGATCCGCAGCGCCGGCGGCCTCGGCCCGTGCCTGCTGCACGAGCACGGCTGCGCCATCGGCTTTCGCCTTGCTCGTCTCCCACTCGCCTTTGGCTTGCGCGGCGCGCGCCTCGCTCTTGAGCCGCTCTTCGAGCTCGACGACTTCGCGCAAGAGCGCTTCGGTCGCCTCGCGTTGCTTGCTGATGAACTCTTGCGCCGCGCTCAGTGATTCTTGCGATCCGACCGGTGCAATCGTTGCCTGGGCCGCCGCCGGGCTCTCCTCGGGCGCGGGCGCGTCAGCCGCAACGCTTTCGGACACGACCGCCTCCGGCTCGAGTGCCGCCGGCTCGACCGCATCCGGCTTCGCTGCTACCGCGTCCTCGGTTACCGGCGCCGCGGTTACCTCGGGCGGCGGTGCGGCTACCACGCCGTTTGCCGCGGCGCCGTTCGTCGTAGCGCCGTTGGTCGCGGCGCCGTTCGTCGTAGCGCCGTTGGTCGCGGCTCCATTCGTCGTAGCGCCATTGGTATGAGATGCGGCTTCCGTAACGACCGCATTCGATACCCCCGCTTCCGACTCGTCGGAATCCTTGGAACGCCGCATATCCGCGAGCAGATTGCGGAAGCGCAAGATTTCAGGATCGCCGTCGATTTCGCCCGTCTCGCTGCGCTTGCGCGCGCTGGCGTCGCGCATCAATGATTGTAAATGTGTTTTCCAATTGTCGAACATACTGTCACCGCTCCCGAACCCGCGCCCTAAAGGAGAGAAATCGATCCGGCGAATTGACCTAACGGCGGGGGCTCTAAGTCACGCGTAGCGCCATTATGCCACCGAACCGCAGATGCGTCAACAAAGCGTGGCGTAGATCGGCTCCGAAGCCCGTTACGCGCCGCAGCCCCTGACGCGGGAAGCCTCACGACCTCCCTGTCGAGGGCATATGGTAGAGTTTCGCGCCCGGGTAGCGAGCCGCCGCGCCGAGTTGGTCTTCGATGGCCATCAAACGATTGTATTTCGACGTACGCTCGCTGCGGGAGAGCGAGCCCGTCTTCATCTGACGGGCACCGGTCGCCACCGCCAGATCGGCGATCGTCGTATCTTCGGTCTCGCCCGAGCGGTGGGAGATCACCGTCCCGTATCCGGCTTGCTGCGCCATGGTCATGCAGTCCAGCGTTTCGCTCAGCGTGCCGATCTGATTCACCTTGATTAAGATGGCATTGGCGACCCCCTCCGCGATCGCCCGCTGCAAGAACTCGACGTTGGTGACGAAGATGTCGTCGCCCACGAGTTGGATCCGTTTGCCTAGTGCTTCGGTCAGCTTCTGCCAGCCGGACCAATCGCTTTCGTCCAAGCCGTCTTCGAGCGAGATGATCGGGTAGCGGTCGCAGAGATCCGTGTAGAGCGCGATCATGTCGTCCACGCTCGCGCTGCGATCGCGCGAGAGTGGAAAGTATTTTCCGTCGCGATAGAAATTGTTCGCAGCCGGATCGAGGGCAATCGCGACGTCGCCGCCCGGGCGATAACCGGCGCGCTCGATCGCCGCCACGATCAGGTCGAGGGCTGCTTGCGGCGAATCGAGCGGCGGCGCATAGCCGCCCTCGTCGCCGACGAGCGTCTGTAACCCGCGCTCGTGCAAGATCCGTCCCATCGCATGGAAGACTTCCGAACCGTAACGTATGGCCTCGGCCTCGTTGGGAGCGCCCACGGGGACGATCAGGCATTCCTGAAACGCCAACGCCCCTTCGGCGTGCTTGCCGCCGTTGATCACGTTCATCATCGGAACCGGCAGCGTCGCGGCCCCCGGGCCGCCGAGATAGCGGAAGAGCGGCAGCGAAACGCTCGCCGCCGCGGCGCGCGCGACCGCGATCGACACGCCCGAAATCGCATTGGCGCCGAGGTTCGATTTGTTCGCCGAGCCGTCGAGTTTGATGAGCTTCGCGTCGATCGTGCGTTGGTCGGTCACCTCGAAGCCCTCGATCGCGGGACCGAGGATTTCGTTGACCGCCTCGATCGCCTTGCGCACGCCCTTGCCGCCGTAACGCCGCTCGTCGCCGTCGCGGAGCTCGACCGCTTCGTTCGCGCCGGTGGACACGCCGGAGGGAACCATGGCTTCTTCGACCGCGCCGGAGCTGGTTGCGACGGTGACCGCCACCGTCGGATTGCCGCGCGAGTCGAGCACTTCCCGGGCATGGACGGCTTCGATGAGCGGACTGCCGTTGCCGCGCAACGATTCGAGCGACTTGATCACTCTCGAATCCAGCGCTCGAGGTCGTGGCGACGCGACATGAAGTCGCGATCCTCGAAGAAGAGCTGCAACTCGCGCTGCGCGCTGGCCGCGCTGTCGCTGCCGTGCACGAGATTGCGTCCGATCGTCTGCGCGAGGTCGCCGCGGATCGAACCGGGCGCCGCGCCGAGCGGATCGGTCGAACCGATGAGCTGGCGGCAACCGTCGATCACACCCTCCCCCTCGACCGCCACCGCCACGAGCGGACCGCTGGTGATGAACTCGACGAGTCCGTCGAAGAACGGCTTGCCCTTGTGTTCGGCGTAGTGCGCGCGCGCACGTTGGCCGTCGAGTTGCATCAGTTTCAGCGCGGAGATCACGTAACCGCGCCGTTCGATGCGAGCCGTGATCTCTCCGATCAAGCCGCGCGAAACGGCATCGGGTTTGCAGAGAACGAGCGTACGTTCGATGGGCATAACGGACCCTTTGGGATTTAGCGCGCGTCACCCTTCGCTTGCGAGTCCCGGAGCCGGCGAGCCTGCCGCCGGGCGGCTCGTCCGAACCGCCGCGCTCGCAGGGCCCGGCGACGGCGTCGCAGGAGCCTGCAACATGAGGGCTGGGCCTTACGAGGGAGTCGTTGCGAAGCTCGCCGGCGGCCCCTTCGCATCGATCGCGTACGTCGAGGCGACTGCAAGCACCAATGCCGACGCGGCGGCCCTGCTCGACGACGAACGGTCCGGCGGCCATACGATCGTCGCGGAGTATCAAAGCCGCGGCGCCGGACGCAAGGGCCGAGCCTGGCTGGCGCCCGCGGGCACGGCGCTGCTGTTCACCACGATCCTGCCGCGCGCCGTCGCCGCGGACCGGCTCTGGCTCGTTCCGTTTTGGGTTGCGTTGTCCGTACGCCGCGCGCTGCTCGACTTCGGCGTCGGAACGCTGCTGCAGTGGCCCAACGATCTGTTGCTCGGCGGTCGCAAAGTAGCCGGCGTGCTCTGTCAGTCGTGCGTGATCGGCCTCGAAGCGCGCGTGGCCTGCGGCGCCGGAATCAACGTGCGCCGTCCCGGCACGGATCCCGGCATCGACCCGCCGCCGGCCTTCTGCGACGACGTTGCCGCGGTCGAGCGCGCGGCGTTGCTGCACGCCGTCCTGGGGCAATACGAACGCACGCTCTTCATGCTCGATCAGCCCGCGCGCGTCGCGGCCGAATGGGACGAGGCCGCGAGCCTGCCCGGTCGGACGTACCGCATCCTGCTCGACGGCCGGGACGAGCCGTTCGAAGCGATCGCGCAAGGGCTCGCCGAGGGCGGCGCGCTGCGCCTGCTCCGCGACGACGGCTCGCCGGCGACGGTTTCGCTCGCCGACGCGCGGGTGCTACGCTAGCGTGCTAGCGCTCGTTGCGCGTACGGGCCAGTCGACGGTCGCAAGTGTCGCAGAAGTGCGGCATCTTATTATCGGTCTCGAAGATCGAGTTCGAATAATACATCGCGCAACGCGCGTTGTAGCAATGTCTCAAGCCGAAGGCGTGGCCGAGCTCGTGAGTCGACTCCTTGAGCGTACGCTGGAAGAGTAAATTGGCGTCGCCCGGCTCGCCGTAAAACTCCGAACGCAGCCGATTGACGGAGACGACCGCCACGCCCTGGGCTTCGTCCGCGTCGCCGAAGACGAAGCGGTGCGACGTCTTGTACAGGTCGAAGTCGGTAACCGCAAGCAGCACCGCTTCGGCGCCCGGATGGGCTCGAAGCACTTTTCCGTTGAGGGTCGCGACGAAGAGCTGGCCGCGCGTCGCGTTGAGCGTGCTGCGCGCGACGACGAGCGAACGCTCGACTCGCACGCTGGTGAGGAATCGCTCCTCGAGACAGATCGCGAGACGGTCCAAGAACGCAGCGTCGACGGTATTGATCGGCACGATGCGAACCTTGGCCTCCATCTCGTAGAGGATCGTTCGCGTCGAGCCGGCGCAAAACTTGCCGGCCGGCGTCATAACGATTCTTAAGATGACAAGCAAGCCGCGCGTCGAACTCGGCACGCGTGATCGTTGGAGTCGGCATCGACGTCGCAGACGTCACTCGCTATCGATTCGACGCCGCGAAGCTCGCGTGGTTCGCACGCAAGGTCTACACCGAGAGCGAGATGCGTTATGCAATGCGCAAGCGCAACTGGGCCGAGCGACTCGCCGGTTTCTTCGCCGCAAAGGAAGCGACTCGCAAAGCGTTCGGACACGCGATTCCGTGGCGCTGCGTCGGCGTCGTACACGAGCGCAGCGGCAAACCGACGATCGAGCTGCTCGACCGCGCCGCGCATCTCGGCCGGCGCCGCGGCGTGCGCGCGATTCATCTCAGCATCACGCACACGCCGGCGGTCGCGGCGGCCCTGGTCATTTTGGAATCGTGATCTACGTGCTGACGCCCGAGGCGATGCGCCGCGCCGATGCGGCCGGCATCGCGGCCGTGGGCGAGGACGAGCTGATGCGCAACGCGGGCAGGCGCATCGCGCAGCGGCTGCGCGCGATGAGCGATCCGCGTCGTCCGGTCGTTGCCTTCGCCGGCCCGGGAAACAACGGCGGCGACGCCTTCGCCGCGTTGGCGGAGCTTG
>JASHOM010000093.1 GCA_030041115.1 Vulcanimicrobiota bacterium
AAATGCCGTTCTGTCGCGCCGGCCTGGATTCGTCTGGCGTTAGCGGAAGAAAGACCTTGAGGCGCGGTCGCCGCGCGATTAGTGCGTGTCCTAGCTTCGGATGCGTGAGCGCCAGCGGCGGACGCCGCGAGCGACGAACTCCTGATCAGCGGTTTCGCTCTGCCAAGATTTGGAGAACTCCGCGCCTTCGCTGCGAGGCCGGTGGTCGCGCGCCAGATCGGAGAACCGAACCCGCATAGGAACGATGACTCCCTCGCCCGACACGATCCCCTGCTGCGACGGCAGACTGGGCAGAGCGGCGAGCATCTCGCGGGCGGCATCGGGGAGGGTCTTGGCGATGAACTGTTGATCGGCCTCGCTTCCAAGACGCAGCGCAAAGACGGTACCGCACTGCGAAAGAACCGGCAGCGAAAGCTCGGTGGGCCGCTGCGTGACGAGCGCTAGCGAGATTCCGTACTTGCGGCCTTCCTTCGCGATTTGGGTGATGACGCGCACCGTTTCGTCAAAGCCGAGTTGCGGGTCGGAGGGCACGTACCGCTGCGCCTCTTCGCAGACGAGCAAGATCGGCGGCGTTTCCTCACGGGCCGACCAAACCCCGAAGTTGAACAGCACCCGGCTGATCGTCGAGACGATAACGTCGGTCACTTCCGAGGGCACGCCGGAGAGATCGATGATCGTCAGCGGTTTGCCGTTGACCGGAACGCGCAGCAGCTGACTGAGGATCTGTTCGAGAATGTCGTCCTCGGTAGCGAAGAAGAACTCGAACCGCGGGTCGTTGAGGAGCGACTGCAGCCGTTCGCGCAGGCGCAAATAGGGCAGCGACGTATCGGGCTTGGAAAGCCGGCCCATCTGCTCGTTGATCGAGCGCAACAGCTCGTAGGCCCGATAGGGGACGGGCGTGTCGACCGTAATGCTGGCCGAGTCGGCGGAGTTGGCGTTGTAAATCGTGCGCGCCGCCATCATGGCGTCCTTGAGAATGAGCGCCTGAGATTGGCGTTCGCTTTCGTTGCCGCTTCGAATGAGCAGCCGGGCGGCTTCGGCAAAATCCAGTAGCCAGAGCGGCAATTGCAGATTCTCTACATTTACGATGTTGGCGAGGTTTCCGAACGCTCCGCTGTACTCGTTGTGCGGGTCGAGCAGAACGACGTGCGCTTGCGGGTGCTGCGCTAAAATGGCCGAGAGAATAACGGTCACCGCGCACGACTTTCCGGCGCCGGTCGTGCCCAGCACTGCGAAATGCTTTCCGAGCAGCTTATCGATCATCACGTAGGCCGGTCGCGAGGAATCGTGATAGAGGGTTCCGATCGGGACGTTCGATTGCGACGGTTCGCCGTAAATGGCGCGCAGGTCGTCCTCGGTCGCGTCGGTGGCGCGTTGTCCCGGAACGGGGTGGCTCGAAACGCCGCGGCTGAACGTGAGCGTGCCGTCGTCCGTGACTAGCTCGCCGAGCAGATCGGCGACGAGGAAATGGCTTGACGTTCCGTTCTGCCCTATATTGACTTCGCTGATGCTGCCCAGCACCTCACGTTCGTGGTTGGAGACCTTGACGATCGCGCCGACGCGCAAGGCCGCCGGGTCGACGCCGCTACCGTCGAGGTCGACGACCATCCGGGATCCGGCAACGCTATGAACGCGTCCGAGTTCTCTCATGTGCTCTTAAACGCTCCTTTGCGGGACTGTGATGTCGCCGACCCACCAGCGCCGGCTCCCTGAATCGAGGTGGACGTGATCGTCGTAATAACCGATTCCGCCCGCGACCTCGCGCGACCAGCACGCGTCGAACAGGTCACGCATCGAAACGCCCGGCACGTACATGTCGGCCGCCTTACCGTACAGATGCATGCTGTTCCTGGCCGCGCCTTCGGTCGCCGCGTTGGTCTGCGGCGAGCGATAGCCGCTCGTGATGATCAAAGGCTCACGAACACCCGTCAGCCCGAGCATCTGCTGCACCTCCCAGAGCGCTTCGATCTCGACGACGTCGATCTTTACGTAGCCTTGCGACATCGGCACGTTGCGATCGCGCATCAGCCAGCAAATCAACTTGTAACCGGGGTCGTATAACGTTCGTCCGTCGACGCAGAACGGGGCCATGATCTCGTCGTCATAACCGGATCGGCGCAGCCAGAGCACGCGCCGGGTGCTATTCGGGACGGCTGCACGAACCGCGAGGGGCGACATGCCGGCAAACGTTACGGCGGCCAGCGCGCCCAGAAAGTCCGTACGACGCATTAGTCCCCGATCTTTAAATCGGCGGAACGGAACATCTGCCCGGAGTATAGCACATTTTCCCGGAGGCAGCCAACCTCAAGTCCCTGCCAGCAGCCTCAGCCGATCGCTGCAAACAGGCTGAGCCAGGTCCGGCGGCGGTCGGCCGGCGGCCCCGAGGACCCGGAACGCGGTCGTGCCGGAGACGCGTCGCACGCCGGCGTTCCCGGCGAGCGAAAGATACGCGTAGACGCGGTGGAGCCCGGCTTGGAGTTTTTCGGTGTCGACGGTTCCCGTGAGTCGCCCGGTAGCCGGGGAATATAGCGCCGGATATGGGCGGTTGCCGACCAGAAGCCACGCACCGTCGTATCGCCCGGGTCGGCCGCCGGCGGCGAGGTTCCCGTTGACGAGCACAACGCCGCCCGGGCGTATCGAAGGTGATCCCCCGATGCGCGAAATCGCGCCGCGGCAAGCGCCATCGACGTGAAGCTCGCCGCTAACGGTACGGCTCATTGATAGCGAGCGGATGCGCAGGCTCGAGAATCCCCCGTCTCGGTCCGTTACGAAGAACGTGCGCTCGGGCTGCAGCTGCATGAAATGATCCCCGTCCGCGAGCAACGCAAAGGCGGTAACGGTATGCGCGCCCTCCGGGAGCCCGGCGGTCTCGACGTACGCCCGGAACCCTCCGTAACCTCGATCGACGCTATGTGCGGCTTCGGCTACGTATTGCTCGAACTGTCCGTCGAGCACCGGAATCGGCACGATGCCGTCCAGCATGATCGCGACGCGCGGAACCGTTCCCGGGGACGACAGAACCGCGCCCGAAACGAACAAGCGCGATCCTTTGCCGAACGCAAAGCGCGTTGCCGGACCGTTGACGTGGTATGCGTCGTCCTCGAGTTGGTGCAATAGCCCGGCAGCGAATCCGGGGCGAATCTGATCTGCGCGCGGGTGCAGCGCGACGTACCGGGCAGCGGAAGGTCCGTAGTAGCGTGCGATGACGTCGGCGATGCCGTAGCCGGCGGCGACCGCCGAGTAGCAAAGCAGTACGCAGGTGAGAACTACGGTGGCCGAAAGGCTGCGTTTCCAGAGGACGCGCGGAGCATACCATGCCAAGCAGAGAAAGGCCGGAAAAATAAACGGGTACCAATGACGCCCCTCCGCGGTAAAGCCGTTCGCCGTTGCGACGTAGAGGGCGAACATGAAGACGACGAACAGGACGTAGCTGCCATATACCGGGTCCGACGCGGCGATCGCCAGCGCGGAGCGCGTCTGTCCACCACGCGCGGCCTGCACCAGTCGCACACCGTTACGCAAGAGGCCAAACGCCAGGACGAGGACGACGGCTGCGGTCGTCAGACCGATGACAATGCGGATGATCGTTTCAAAGTGGCTGCTGAAAATCACGATCGGCGTGTCGAACCATCCTACGACCTGCCAATAGGTGACGGCGCAGCTGCCCGACACGAAGAAATCCACGAATGCCCCCCACGTGGCGGCAATGACGTAATAGAACGTCGCGGCCGGACCGAGAGCGACCATGCTGCGAAAGTAATCCAAGGATAACCCCGCAGCCGGTGGCGGTCCGTGCGCTTGCGGTCGGTCGACGAACCAATACTGCACCAAGAGCAGCACGGCAGCCGGCACTGCCACGAAGGCCGCGGACTCGAACCACCGCCGGCGGGAAAACCGAAGCTTCGCCCCCCGAACGGCAACGAGAAAGCCAACCGGCACGGCTACGGCGGCGAAGAACTGGTACTTCGTAACCGCGAGCGCTCCCAGGCAGATCCCGAGCGGGAGGAGGCGTGCCCGACGCGGGGAGCTGCTCCGTAGGCAGAGCGCATAGAAGAGTGCGGCCGACACGAGCGCATAGGCAAGATTGTCGGGCTGTATGTACGATGATACGAACGAGGTCATCGGAAAGAGGCCGACGGCCGTGACGATTCCTACGCTCACCCACGGCGGCATCCCCAGCAGAAGTGCCGTGCGGTAGTTATAATACAAGCCCACCATAAGCAGCAGCACGCAGAGAAGGCGTCCGGCGTAAAACATTGCGACGGCGGAGCCCGTCGCATGTGCGGCGGCACCCATCCAGAGCGCTTCAAGCGCATAAAACCCAAACGGATACGCCGGCACGATATAGTTGACGCGGCCCTGCGGCAAAACCGTCTCGAACAGCGGCGGCGCCGAGGCATCAATGCGGCGAAAATAGCGGACGCTTCCATAGCCCTGCGGCACGCGCATCGACGAGTGGCGTTCGATCCGGTTGAATTCGACGGCTCGCAGTAGGTATTTCGTGTACGGGCTGACGATCCACGCGGGCTCGCCCTCCGCGACGCGTATGAGCCGGTGGGCGCCGTAGATCGAAATTGCATAATCGAAGTGCGCCGGCTCGTCGGGGGCCTGAAAGATCGGGACGATGAACGCCCAGGCCGCGCTCAGCGCCCCCGCCAGCACGATTGCAACTGCAGCGGCAACGTCGGCTTTACGCATCGTTGATTGCTCGCACCAAGCCTCCAAGGCTCCAATAGAGGCACGCGAATCCCGCGTAGATGAGCGCGTGGCCGTACCACGAGAACGCCGTCGGCGGAAACTGCGCGGCGAGCCGGCTCCAGGGCACTTCGGCAAGCGCCGATGCCGCGACGGCCGGAATCGCGGCAATCGGCGGCCGATGCAACTCGGGCCGCTGCAAGAACTCCAGCACGGCGGCGGCTGCAACGGCTGCAAAGCCGGCCGCGACGAGCGGCACGCGCGCGCGCGCAAGGATCGAGAACAGCACGACGGCCGCCGCGATGCCGCCGTAGCCGATCGACGCCTGCCACGGAATCGCGATCGCGATCGCGGCAAGCGCTGTCCAAGCAACCCACCCGCTGGAATGACGTGCGACGCAGAGCGCGAGCGGGATTGCGGCGGCAATCTGCGTTACGTGAATGAACGGGCCGCCGGTAACGGCGAGCGCCATCGGCACGAAGACGATGCTTTCGGGCATCCGCGTTCGAAGCGTTCGCACGAGCCAGAGTCCCGCGAGCACGAAGGCTGCGTACTGCAGATTGGCGACGAGCGTCGCCGTCCGATCGGTCAGGCCGGCTGCGCGCAGCATTGCGCTCGAGCCGTACTGCTCGGCGTTGGCGATCTCCGAGATGGCGTGCGCGGGTGCGACGGCGGCGATGAACTCAGCGTTCAGGCTGACATGGCCCGCAGCTAACGACAGCGCGGCGATCGCCGCCACGCCCAGCGCGAGTCGAAGGCGCATCTGAGGGACGAAGACGCCGGCCGCGAGCATGACCGGCAGCGCGACGTGCGGTTCCACGCAGGCGATGGTTTGCAGCGCCGCGGCGGCGGTCCAGCGCGCGCGCCGCATCGCAAGCGCCGAAAGAAGGAGCAAGGCGATCGGGACGATTGCTAGATTGCCGACCGTGAGCGACGGTAGCACCATGCTGATCAATACCGGGGCGCCCAAGAACGCGAGTGAGAAGCCCGTCATCTCGGCGAGCACCCAGACGATCGCCAAGCCGGCGGCGATCAGAAGCAGCCACCAAATGAACTGCGCGCGCGGGTATGCCAAACGCGCGAGCGGGACGAACGCGGCGATCGCGTACGGAGGCAGGGGTACCGGCACTACCGCATTGGGCACCGCGGGCGTGAGATTGTGCGTCTCGCAGGTATGCAACGGTTCGTAGCGATACGGGTCGTGACCCTGCGCGAGTATTTGCGCGCCGCAGTAGAACGCGTCAAAATCCAAGTACGTCGCGGCGATGGGCGGAGGACGCGCAATCGCGTAGGCAAGGAGCGCGCCGAGCAGCACCGCCGCCACGGCCGGCACGAGCGCGCGCCATTTATGGTTCACCGCGCTAGTCACGGCGGAAGACGACGAATGCGTCGTCCGCGTACGCTCGCGTCCAGTGCGGCGTTCTTGCTAGAGCGAGTGAAAGCCGGCTGCCGCGGCCCGCGAGGACCGAATCAACGCCGTAGCGCCCAAGCTGCTCGCGCCACGACGGCTTCACCTGAATCGTGTGCACGTACTCGCGCCATACGGCGAGGGGGTACGCGTCGCAACGCCCGTCGATGAACACGCGCAGCGTGGGATAACCGAGCGCGACGCTGCACCAGGTAAAGTTCTCGCAAAAGAGCCGATGATCTCCGGGCGATTGCGCGACCGACGTGATTGCCGCCGTGGGCAGCGGCGGCGGATCCTTGGCCTGTATTCGCGTGATCGCAAAGGCCGACAGCAAGATCGCCAGCAAAATGCTTGGGACCGCCACCGATTCCAACTCGCGCGCGCGCGCCCCCAGAGCTGCGAGTGCGGGGAGGCGCACGTCGAGCCCGCGCGCCGCGAGCGGCGCGGCAACGATCGCAAAGAGCGCCTCGTTGCGTGAGGCCATCAGCGTTGCCGCGAAGAGAAGGATCGCGGGGAAGCTCTGCGAGCGATTGCGCAGGAGCGTCTCGCGGCCCCCGAGTACGATGGCCAGCGCCAGCGGCAGAACGCCGAGCACGAACGACGGCTGGGTCAGCGTCGGCGGCTGCCACTCCTGGATGT